>JBCBQS010000060.1:0-13487 GCA_039820085.1 Pseudomonadota bacterium | reverse complement strand
ATATGTTTCGACCCGTTTCTATGGCGGTCAGGATTGTTGCCATCCACCCCATCGCCCACTCATATTGCGGGCTCATATAGGTGAACTCGTCCAATAAGGCTGGCACCAGTTCATCATCGTTCTGGGTCAAGAAGTCAGCAATCATGGTACCTTCACACCACGCGCTCTCGTTCGATTTAAGTGAGCGCAATCCTGTCGCGAGCCCTGCGATAATCGTCTGATAGTCGTCACTATTGGCCGACCTTAAGGTGAGCGCTTGGCTTTGGAATTGGCTAAACAGAGCCTCCAGCGTAAGCCGCGAGAGCTTTTGCGCATCGGCGCCATCGGCGATCGCCCGCACCGCGGCAGCTTCTAGTCCAGAATAAGTGGCAGGGGACACATCCTGCAAACGGGCGAGGGCCAACTGCGTTGCACCATCATCCAGGACCGCCAATGGCGTCTGCGATGGTGCCGGCGCTTCAGAGGCCGGTATCGACTCGGCCCGATCTGGTCCGAACACAAACAACAGTAGGAATCCCGCAGCCACGACAATCAGGCTGATCAGACCCAGCCGCAATCCCGGTTGCGATGACGTGCTCACCGGCACACGCGTCTAAAGCGAGACGACATTAGGCGGCGGCGCATCCACAAACAGACTGTCGACCAAGTCCGATCGGTTGTCCTGGGTCAGGCGCTGATTCACATAGCCTTTGTCCGTGATCTCACCTTTATCGATGCTGGGCGGTTCGGTCATCACCAAGAAGCGTTTGATCCGACGTGAAGATCCCGGTTCGCTGGCATTGAAGGCCGCGACTTTGGCGGCAAGATCTTTCGTATAGGCGATGAAGGCCGCCATTTGGTCGCCGTCAGCTTTTTTGACATAGTCTTCAAAGGCAACGGGCGAGGGCCAGAACATGGCGCCGATAAAATTCTTATCCTGTCCGCAAATGACAGCGTCAAACACAAGCGGCGAGCAGGCCGCCACAAGATCGGGGCGCAAAACGCCAACACTGACCCAAGTCCCTGACGAGAGCTTAAAGTCTTCGCCGACGCGGCCATCAAAGATGATGCCTTGGTTCGGATCGTCTTCGTCGACGAATTTCGCCGCATCGCCGAGCTTGTAATACCCTTCTTCGTCGAACACTTCAGCATTCTTGTCCGGCAGGTTGAGATACCCTGGCATCACCGTCTCGCCTTTGACCCGTACTTCCAGTTTGCCCATGGTCGGGACCAGTTTCAGGGTTAGGCCAGGCAAGGGCAGGCCGATCAGGCCGACGCGTTCGACCTCCCAATGCACCACCGTAATGCCTTGGGTTTCGGTCGCGCCATACATGGTGATAATCGGAACACGGCGCCCTGTGGCTTTGATCGCAAGGTCCTGCAAACGGTCGTAAAGATCGTCCGAAAGCGTTGCTCCGCCATATCCGATGGAGCGCATGTTCTCGAAGAACGCCTGCAAAAGCGCCTCATCTTCTTCCATCGCTTCGGCGAGCATTGCGAGCGCAATCGGGGCGGTTCCGAAGGTTGATGGCTTGCAATCCAACACGTTGCGAATGGTCTCGCCGAACAAAGCCGGTGTCGGCTTGCCGCCATCAATCCAGAACGTCGCGCCATTCCACAGTGCGCCGTTAAAATTCACGTTGGAGCCGGAAATATGGTTCCAAGGCAGCCAATCGAGCACATTGTCGACCTCGTCGGGATCATATTCCGGATCGCGGGCATCATCGCGGAGCCCCTCAACGCCCGCAATCATCGAACACATCGCGCCTTGCGTTGTTGGCACCGGTTTCGGCATGCCGGTGGAGCCGGACGTGAACAAGTATTTGCCAATCGTATCATCACTCAGCGCCTCAAGCGCCGCATCGACCGCTGGCGTCACCTGTGTGTCGAGCAAGCCCTGATAAGACACCGCCCCATTCGCGCCATCGGTTGTGATCACGGTGCATCCGTGTTCCCCGAGCGCAGCAATAGCGGGTTCGAAAGGTTTGAACTGGTCGGCAAAAATGACCTTTGGCTGCACGGCATTGAAGCAATGCTTGAGCTTGGCGAAATCTGTCGACATCAGCGAGTACGGAACCGAGATCGGGGCTGCGGGGGCCCCAATCGTCATCGCGGCCACCATGGTCAGCGCTGTCTCAATCGAGTTGCCGGATAGGATCATTACCGGCGCATCAGGTCCGGCGCCCATATCAAGGAAGGCCTGCGCGAGCGCGCGCGTGCGCTTCAGCCCTTCACCATAGGTGATCGCTTCCCATTCATCCGTCTGAGGGTTGCGCTGTTTGAGCCAATCTCGATCCGGATGCATCGCCGCCCGCATCGCCAAAGCATGTGGCACAGAGCGCGGGCGATCCCCCGGTTCATGGCGCTGGCGCAGATAGATGGTGCCGTCAGGTTTACGTTCGATCTCAGTATCCGGCTGCTTTTGCGCAAGCAGGCGGAAAGGCGGCTGATGGACAGCGTCTGGCATGGGTGTTTCCTCAATTGGGTATGCGTTTTTCCATAGAATACCCAGACGGCTCGCAGCGCCAAGCAAAATCGACCGACTTGACAAACTCAAATGATAGAGTACTTTGTATTTCAAAGTTATTGGAGTTTACGAAGAATGACAAACACGACCTTACAAGATGATCTCGCTTATGTGCGTGATTTGGCTGAAGCTGGGCAACAGGCGCCGCTGCTTGGCGGGCGCTTCCTGACCTTTTGGGGGATCATGACGACAACCGCCTATTTCTTACACTTTTCCATTGCAGCGGGGCTGTTTGGTTGGCCGGAAACGGCCTACGCTTGGGTCTGGGGCGTTTTCATTTTCGCCGGTCTTATTGCGCAGGCGGTTATGGTCATGACCATTCGCGATAAACCCGGCGGGAACTCAGCCGGCAATCGCACGGAAGGAACCGTTTGGATGGCGGGTGGCTTTGCGCTGTTCGCTTATTTCGGCACGCTGATTGTGAAGTCTTTCTTCGGCGCCGATACGGTCCCAGGGTTTGAAGCCTCATTACCCATCGTTTTTGCCATCTACGCCACGGGTCTCCTGACCACTGGAATCATGGGCGGCGTTCGAGTCCTCACGATTGCGGGATATGTTGCACTTGGCATGGTGGCCATTTCGATCTGGTTCGATGGCGCGGTCATTGCGTGGGGCATTGCAGCACTGGGGGCGTTCTTAACCGTCCTGGTCCCTGGCCTCATCCTCTTACGCAATGAACCCAAAAGCGTCGTTTAAGCGCGTGGAGACTCAAAATGTCCGACGTGACGAACCCATTTGACCACGCGCAGATCGATGATGTCATTCATGGCCGCTTGCGGCTCGGCATCATGGCCTACCTCTCGACAGCGAGCCCGGCCATCTTTGGCGAACTGAAAGACAAAGTTGGTGCGACCGATGGCAATCTGTCGACCCACCTGCGCAAGCTCGAAGATGCTGGCTATGTCGAACAAGAAAAGCGATTTGTCGGCCGCCGTCCGCAAACCCGGGTGCATCTGACAGAAACGGGCCGAAAGGCATGGCTGATCTGGATTGACCGTATGCAGAGCCTGATGCGCGCGGCAGAATAGCTGAACGCAAGCTGAAAATCTCCCTCCCAACGCGTTCAGCTTGCCCCGGCTAAAGGTCCTTTCAACACTGAACAAAGGACCTCAGATCATGCCACATGCTCTCAAAGCTCTCGCTCTTGCCGCCACTGTCGGCATTGCTGCCACCCTCCCTGCCGCCGCGAATAATGGTCATCGCGGCGGCAATGACGAAGCGGTCATCTTTAAACACCCCGATTTCCGAGGCAGCGCGCTCGCGATTGACGGGCCGGTCTACAATCTCCGCAATCTTGGCTTTAACGACACAGTGTCTTCGATTGATGTCCGCGGCGCATGGGAGGTCTGTGTCGACCCAGACTTTCGCGGTCGCTGTGTCATCATTGATCGCCCGGAGGGCCATCTCAGCGCCATTCGCATGAATGATAACATCTCATCCTTGCGTCCTCTCAACGGACCAAGACGGGCGAGCGCCCGCCGCGACAATCGCGGCGATCATTCCGGCCGGCGCGGACGCGGCAACTATCAGGCCCACAATCAAGGCATTGATGGCCGTTTCACAGTCTTCTTCCCGCGACCGCGTGATGCCTGGGGCGAGCGTATTCCAGTCGGACGGGGCAATGCCAATCAGTTCTGCCGCGAAATGGGCCTCAGCAAAGTGGTTTACGCCGAGCGGGGTCGCAGAAATCTGACAGACGTTTTGTGCGCGAAGTAAACGCAGAGCCGCGCACAACTCGGCGAGCTTAGGCCCTCAACCCTCCCGAACCCTCGAATGGGTCATGCTCAGCCACCAAATGCCCCGGAGCGATTTCGATCAGCTTCGGGGCATATTGTTGTGCGTCCGGGTCATCAATGATTTCAGACTTCAAGAAGCGAAGCGGGGCGCGGCTATCGAGCGGGCTTGGAAGATCGCCTTGCAATTTCACGCGCTCACGGGCGCGCTCCATTTTGGGATCGGGGTTCGGCACAGCAGAAATCAGCGCTTTCGTATAGGGATGGCGGGCATCCTCATAAATCTCTTCGCGGCCCGCAAGCTCAACCACTTTGCCAAGATACAAGACCATAACGCGATGTGAGATTTCTCGCACCACTGACAAATCGTGCGAAATAAAGATCATCGCCAAGCCAAACTCTTTTTGCAGGTCAATCAACAGGTCGACCACTTGGGCTTGCACGGAAACATCCAAGGCCGACACCGCCTCATCACACACAACAAGCTTTGGATCGAGGATCATCGCCCGGGCAATGCCAACGCGCTGGTTTTGACCGCCAGAAAGCTCGTGCGGGTAGCGATTAATGAGAGCGGGATCCAAGCCAACGCGCGGCATGATGTCTTGGACTTTTTCTTCACGCGCCGCCTTATCGAGCTCTGGTGAATGGACGGTAAGAGGCTCGGCGATCGACATCCCGATGGTCATGCGCGGATCAAGGCTCGCCATCGGATCTTGGAAGACGATTTGTAAGTCATCGCGCAGGGAATTCATCGTCTTGCGGTCGGCGCTTGAAATATCCCGCCCCATCCAGGCGACGGTTCCGGCGGTTTGCGGCACCAGTTTCAGAACGGCGCGCGCCAGTGTTGACTTCCCGCAGCCGCTCTCTCCCACGACGCCGAGCGTCTCACCCGGCTTCAGCTCGAAACTGACCCCATCCACGGCCTTGAGCGGTTTCGTTTTTCCAAACAAGCCGCCGCCAACATTGATCGGGAAATGGACTTTGAGCGCCTCGGCCCGAAGAATGGGTTCAACGGTCGCGTCAGGCGCTGGCCCAAGCATCGGACGGCCAGGCCGGTTGGGTTGATCAATCCGCGGCACCGCATCGAGCAGCATTTTGGTGTAATCATGCTGCGGGGTGTAGAAGATTTCATCAATACTGCCGGTTTCGACAATTTCGCCATGACGCATGACCACCACACGATCGCACATCCGCGCAACGACCCCCATATCATGCGTGATCAGTGCGATGCCGGTGCCGGTTTCGCGCTTTAGCTCATCCATCAAATCCAAGACCTGCGCTTGGACCGTGACATCCAGCGCGGTGGTCGGCTCATCGGCGAGCAGGAGTTGCGGCCCGCAGAGCATGGCAATGGCGACCATAACTCGCTGGCGCATGCCGCCAGAGAGCTCATGCGGGAATTGATCCATTCGGCGCCGCGCTTCTGGAATTCGGACATGCTCAAGCCAATCAACGCAGACTTTGTTCGCGTCTTCACCCTTTAAGCCTTTGTGGAGACGCAGCACTTCGCGCATTTGCGCGCCAACCGTCATGTGAGGGGTCAGACTGGTCAGCGGGTTTTGGAAAATCATCGACATTCGGTCGCCGCGAATGTCGCGCAGCGTCTTCGTGTCAGCGGTCAGCATCTCGGTTCCGTTAAACATAACAGAGCCCGTGGCCGTTCCGTTATCGGCCAGTAATCCCATCGCCGCGAGCACGGTTTGGCTCTTTCCGGATCCGGATTCCCCAACAATTCCGAGGCACTCTCCGGCGGAGACGTCTAAGTTGATACCTTTTACGGCATTTACGATTCCATCGGGGGTTTCAAACGCAACTTTCAGGTCTCGGACCGTCAAAATTGGAGATGTCACGGGGTGGCTCGCCTCTACTCAAAATACCGGATCACAGGGCGGCAGACACGGTCAATTGTCAAGCGAGCAGATCAGCGCCCTTGAAACTTAACCTACCTATCACTAGGTAGGTGACCATGGATACAAGAACAGCTCTTCTCGACAGCGCCGAGCGCGCCGCCCGACAGCGCGGCTTTGATGCCTTTTCATATGCCGATCTTGCGCGCGATGTGGGCATTCGAAAAGCCAGCATTCACTATCATTTTCCGCTCAAAGCCGACTTAGCCTTCGGCTTGATCGAACGTTATGCCGCGCGGATCTCAGAGCGGCGTGCCGAGATTGATCGCGAACATCAAACGGCCGCTGGCAAGCTGGGCGCCTTTCTCGCGCTTTATCGAGAGGCGCTGGCGGAGGGGACGCAGCTATGTCTTTGTGTTGCCCTCAGCGCCGGGCGGGACAGTTTATCCCCGCTCGTCCTCGAGCAATTGACTGAGTTTCATGAGGATAGTGCGGCTTGGCTGGAGCAAGTCTTCAGCGCTGCGCGCGAGGATCGGTCGGTGATCGGTTTGTCCAATCCTCAAGATGAGGCTGACGCATTATTGGCGCTTGTCGAAGGCGCGCAACTGGTCGCGAGAGCGGCAAAAGATGTCACCTTGTTTGATCGCGCAACGGCGGCGTGTCGTACCCGTCTCGCGCCAACACAGCTGAATTAGGAGACCGAAATGAGACTGAATGCTGATTTCTCGAAACGGGTTGTGCTCCGCCCGGAAGACCGCGACTGGGTCGCCTCGCCTATGGCAGGCGTGGATCGCCAGATGCTTGATCGGATTGGTGAAGAAGTCGCCCGTGCGACCTCTATTGTGCGGTATGCGCCGGAATCTTACTTTTCCGAGCACACGCATGGGGGCGGCGAGGAATTCTTCGTGCTTGAGGGCGTGTTTTCCGATGAGCACGGCGACTATCCGGCAGGCACCTATGTCCGCAATCCAATCGGATCGAAGCATACGCCGCACTCAAAAGACGGCTGCACCATTTTTGTAAAACTGCACCAGTTCGACGCGGCAGATACCGAGCAAAAAGTCATCGAGACGGCCAATGCTGACTTTTTACCGGGGCAGGTCCCAGGATTGTCCGTCTTGCCGTTGCACAGCCATGGCACTGAAAGCGCGGCGCTGGTGCGCTGGGCGCCTGGAACAAAGTTCTTGCCACACCAGCATTGGGGCGGTGAAGAAATTCTCGTGCTCGAAGGCATCTTCCAAGACGAGCATGGCGATTATCCTGCAGGCTCTTGGCTGCGCAGTCCGCATGGCTCCAAGCATTCGCCCTGGTCCGATGAAGGGTGTCTCATCTATGTCAAAACAGGGCATCTCTCAGCGCTGGTGGGCGCTTAGCGTTTGGCGATACACTCAATTTCAACCCGCGCGCCAAGCGCTAGGCCATTGGCGCCTAAAGCACTGCGCGCGGGATAATTGCCGTCGAAATAGGTTTTATAGATCTCATTGAATGCCGGCCATTCGGCAATATCGGCGAGGAACACCGTGCATTTGACGACGCGGTCCCAGCTTAGATTATTCGCCTCGAGCGTTGCCTGAATATTATCCATTGTTTGCCGGGTTTCCGGTTCGATCCCACCCGGAACAAGTGTCCCACCGCGCGTTCCAAGCTCTCCGGCGAGATACATCCAACCGTCCACCTCAACCGCGCTTGAAAATGGAAATCCAGCGTCGCGATAGGCGTCTTTGACATAATAGCTGAGCTCGCTTGAGGGGGGTGTTTGCGCGGGCAAGGTCTCGCAGGCTGCGAGCATCGCAAACGCCACCGGGATGAGGGTCAATCGCATGGTTCGGCCTCCACAAAACTGACAGAACGTTAGCGCGGTTGGCTCAACTCTGGAACCTCACGCGCTTCAGGCGTTCGCTTCGGACGCCACCCCGGAGGGCCAAACAAGTACATCCACGTGTCACCGAACCGTTTCGACGTTTTAATATCTTTGAACAAAGCCGGCCATTCAGAGATCCAGACTGAGAGCGGGTTGACGCTGTCATAGTCGCGCTTGAGGCCATAGGTCGGGGTCTCTTCTTCGCGCTGGAACGTGCCGAACAGTCGGTCCCAGATAATCAGAATGCCACCATAGTTTTTGTCGATATATTTGTCATCGCAGCCATGATGGACACGATGATTGGCTGGCGTGTTCAACAGACCCTCCAAGGGTCCAAGTTTGCCGATCAATTCAGTGTGGATCCAAGACTGGTAGGCAAGCACAAGGATAATTCCGAAGAAGACGAGCTCCGGCGGAAAACCAAGAAACACGAGCGGGAAATGAAACAGGGCCGAGGCAAAACTCTCAAACGGTCCGAACCGAACGGCGACAATGATGTTCATCTCGCGCGATGAGTGATGCACTGCATGTTGGGTCCAAAGCAGCCTTATCTGGTGCGCAAAGCGATGCTCCCAATAATACGTGAAATCGCAGGCCAAGACCGCGAGAAGCACCGTCCACAGCGTCATCGGCATTTGCCATGTAACAAAGCTATCGGCGACCACGACCATAGCGATGTAGACCGATGACATGAGAAAAATCTCGACCAGCAAATAGGGGATTTGCGTCGAGGCGCTCGCCACCATGTCGAGCACACCGCGTCCTTTGAGAGACCCTGAAAACAAGCCTTTCAAGATTTCGATGGCGAAGATCGCGCCGCCAATCAAGAAAAAGGCGTCGTCAAAATAGGTCGCGTATTCAGTAATGAGTTCAGGGGTCATTGGTCACGCCTCCCAAGGCCATGAATCAAAGTTCGCCAGGCGAGCGCTGCGGCCTGATCTTGCGTGGTTTCACCCGCGTGAACGCTTTCCCATCCGGCATACATTAAATGGTCAAAGGCTTGGACGATCCAGCTCGTTGGCACCGCTGTGTCGAACAGGCCCTCGCCTTTTGCCGCATCGACCATCTCGGCCGTTTCTTTCTTGTCTTTCTCAAATGCTGCCTGCATCTCTGGATCATCGGCAAACGGTTCGAGCGCTAAGAAGCCATGGCGATCGCCAAGCGGAATCAGCGCTTCGAGCGCGCAGCGCGCCACCTCAGAGTAAGAGGTCGCATCCGCACAGGCCGCTTCAACCGCGACGTCCATTTCTTCAGAAGCAATTTGAGCAAGCGCGCGCATCAAGTCTTCGCGGCTTGCAAACTGACGGTGCAGCGTCGCCCGGCCAACGCCAGCGCGCTCCGCCACTTCAGACAGTGAGGCGCTCGGATTTTTGCTGAAAACCGCAAAGGCGGCCTCAACAATCGCATCTCTGGTCGAAGGTCTAAGTGAATTTGTCATGAGACAATAATGTCTCATTTGATACTCACCTGTCAACTCTCTTTGTTCAGATATCGCAAATGCTGCAGTCCCGCCTGCTCGTAAATCGTGTCCAATAGGGTCTGCTGGCGCAAGATCATCGCGCCTTCCGTCGGCAATTTCGCTCCCGATTCTAGCGCGCGTTTCACCGCGGCCAATTGATACGTGTAGGTGCTGATGGGACTGATTTCAGCCTCTCGGCCTTTCGAACTCGAAAGTCGTCCCGGAACAAATGGATTGTGCGGCGCGAGCGGATTGGTGAACCGGATCTCACCCTGCGAGCCGATCAGCTTCAGGTCTGCTTTGAACTGCGCCCCCGGTCCCATATTGGTGCGCAGATGCGCGGCGACGCCAGATGGAAACGCCAGGCCGGCGCGCATCGACTGATCTACGCCAGACGGCGTGAGCGTCGCGGACGATGAAACCTCCGTTGGTGTTTCTTCCAAAATGGAAAGAGCCCAATGCAACGGATAACAGCCGAGATCCATCATCGCCCCGCCACCGGTCTCAACGCGGTGTCTGATCTCGGTGCCATTGTCTTTGATTTCGACGTCAAAGGTGGCGTGCAGCTCTTTCAATTCCCCAATCTCATCTGCCGCCAACCAGTCCAGGCAGGTTTGAAACGCGGGGTGATACCGATAATGAAAGGCCTCAATCAGACGTTTGCCCGAGGCTTCAGACGCGGCAGTCATGTCCGCCGCCTCCACTTTGTTCATCGCAAACGGCTTCTCGCATAAGACATGCTTTCCGGCCTTTAACGCTTTGAACGTCCAGTCCGCATGCAGGTGGATGGGCAGTGGATTGTAGATCAAGTCGACCGCGTCACAGGCAATCACCTCATCATAAGTATCAAAGACCGCGCCGATCTTGTGCGTCTCGGCAAACGCTTTTGCCCGGCCCGTGTCGCGTGCGGCGACCGCGATAAGACGGCATTGCGGGATGACCCGAGCCGGATCGATCACAGCTTTGTCTGTGATCCGCGCCGCTCCGAGGAGACCAATTCCCAATTTCGCCATCGCATATCCCCATGTCATGCTGCCGCTAGGGGAGAGATTGCCCTCCTCATCGCTCTAGGCTTTTTAGAACCCGGATAATAAAATACTACGGAGACTCCGCCATGCCCGTTATGAATTTTCTCACGACATGCATTTTCGATCATGGCGCCATCGCCAAATTGGGCCGGACACTGACTGGATTCGGCGTGTCTCGACCCATGGTCATTACCGATCCTGGCATCAAAGCTGTTGGCCTGCTCGATACCATTCTCGACAATCTCGAAATGGCCCCCGCAGCGGTCTTTGCAGACACGGTTGCCAACCCAACAGAAGACCAAGCCATCGCGGTCGCGGCTCAGTATAATGACGCCAAGGCTGACGGTCTGGTCGCGCTCGGGGGTGGGTCTGCGATGGACCTCACCAAAGCGGTGGGTCTGCTCGCAAGCCAAGGCGGTCCACTTGAAAAATACGCCGCGATCTCGGGCGGCGCGAAACATA
Source organism: Pseudomonadota bacterium (assembly GCA_039820085.1). GTDB lineage: Bacteria > Pseudomonadota > Alphaproteobacteria > Caulobacterales > Hyphomonadaceae > Henriciella. The sequence goes on along the minus strand of JBCBQS010000060.1, from coordinate 2,591 downwards.
TTGGCAAGCTTCCACCCTTGATTGCGATCCCGACCACGGCGGGCACAGGCTCAGAAGTCTCCGTCGGCATGATCACGACCATGAATAATGGCCGCAAAGAGACGTTTGCTTCACCGCATCTCATCCCCGCGACAGCGATTTGTGACCCAGACCTGACCCTCGGCCTGCCGCCCTTTTTGACGGCTGCGACGGGGATGGACGCCGTGACTCATTGTATCGAAGCGGTGTTGACGCCTGCGGTAAATCCACCGGCCGAAGGGGTTGGCTATGACGGCCTCAACCGCGCGATCAAATCAGGCGCGCTGAAACAGGCGGTTTCCGATGGCGCCGACAAAGACGCGCGTTGGAACATGATGATGGCAAGCTATGAAGGCGCTTTGGCCTTCACCAAAGGCTTAGGCTCCGTGCATGCGCTGAGCCACGCTGCGGGTCGCTTGAAAGAGAAAAAGCTTCACCACGGGACGCTCAATGCGATCTTCTTGCCGCACCTCTTACGCTTCAATGAGGGCGCGGCCCCAGAGAAATATGCGCGTCTGAAATTTGCGATGGGCCTCTCTCAATCCGCTGACCTCGGTGACGAAATTGCCAAGCTCAATGAAGAGATCGGCATTCCAAACACACTGAGCGCCATCGGTTTGGAGTCTTCAGACGGTCCAGGCATTGTCGAGTTTGCCCTCAACGATCTCGCTCATCGCGGCAATGCTCGCCCCGCCGAACAAGGCGACTATGAGCGCATTTACGAGCAAGCGCTTTAGGGCGAAGGCCCCTCTCGACTGACTGGATTGCCCGTAGTTTTTCCAGTGTCTCAGCAATGCTTTCAGAGTGTCCCTATTTCGCTGGATGTGGGCCTGAATTAACCCCTCTTAACCATAACAACTCTACGTCGACCACATAGTTTTTAGCGGGCGGCTAGAATGTACGAGTATGAAAAAAATGACGGTCCAATCGGACCGAATAAGCGCCATATTGCGCGAAAGTCTGGGCGGTCTGATCATCGTGGAGCATGGCTTCTCGCCGTGTTTTTATTCATGGGAAGTTGCAGCTATTGGGGCTGGCAGTTCCTCGGCCGCGCGCCGAGCCATCAACCGCTTGAACCGGCGCCCTATTTGCGAACCGATCCCCAAGCAGATGGCCGGGTCGGCGCTGAGACTGAAAGGGCAGAGACTGGCGCAAGCAGCCAAGCTTTTGCCACCAGCGCGCTGACTCCCCTGCCGGACATGTCCGAAATGGCAGCGCCGTCCTCTCCCGGCTCAAAGCCTGCGGCTGTGAAAAGCCAGCGACCGGATCGATCGAAAAAGCCGGTTGATAAAATGACCGCAGAGACGGGTCTGCTCTATGACACCAATCCGAGCGATACTGGCCAATCGAGCGCCCCCACACCATACGTGCCAGACACGGTCGGCGGCATGGGCGAGACTGAGACGCCTCAGCGACGCGTCGATGTCGAATATAACGACCCTCCGATTTTGGATGAAACGGTCGACCCGCCGATTGCGGTCGCAGCTGAGGGCAAAGTCATCGAAGAATCGACCGCCGTGGAGGTCCAAGACTTCCCCGCCGAGATCATTATAGCGGACCCGGAGGTGCCATTGCCAGGGCCAAGCGATCCAGAACCGGTCGAGATCATTCTGTCAGACGGGCCACCTCCACCCCCGCCGCAGCCACACCCTCTGCCTGAGATCAATGTGATCATTGAAGGCTCCACACATCCAATGCCGCCGCAACCTGGCGGACCCGGTGATGCTCCAATCATCTATCCGGTGCCGCAGCCGGCGCCGGTGATCGTGATCCCATCACCGCCACCCCCTCCCCCGCCGCCGCCTCCACCTCCGCCTCCGCCACCGCCGCCATTTGTGCCGCGGTTCGATTATGATGGCGTCTATGTCGTGCAGATTGCCTCATTTCGGAATGTGGAGGCGGCGTGCGCGGTGTGGGATGATTTGCGGATAGATTACCCGCGCCTGTTCGACAAAGCCGAAACCATCGTGCGGCCGCACCGCACGGGTTCAGGATATGTCTTACATCGGTTACGTGTCGGCGCCTTCGCCAAACGACGGTATGCCCTCGACTGGTGCCGCGCCTATCAAGAGGAAGGCGGAGACTGTTTTGTCACGCGGCGCTAAACACCGCGTGACTTAAAGGATGACCCTAGCTTTCAGCCGGCTTCAACTTGTCCATGGTCTTGGTTTCAAAGTCGCTCGCATCATGGCGCTCTGGCAACTGGCGAGACGGCTCTCCCCAGACCCGGTTGACCATTTGACCGCGTTTCACCGCCGGACGGTCCATCAGCATATTGGTCCAACGATTGACGTGCTCATATTCATGAACGGCAAGGAATTCAGCCGACTCATACAGCAAGCCTTTGGCCAGCGCGCCATACCAGGGCATAATCGCCATATCGGCGATTGAGTACTCACTGCCCGCCATATACTCATTTTCGGCCAAATGACGATCGAGCACATCGAGCTGGCGTTTCACTTCCATTGCAAACCGATTGATCGGGTATTCCATCTTGGTCGGCGCATAAGCGTAGAAATGGCCGAACCCACCGCCAAGATATGGCGCCGAGCCCATTTGCCAAAACAGCCAAT
>JBCBQS010000059.1:0-13503 GCA_039820085.1 Pseudomonadota bacterium | reverse complement strand
GGGGAACTTTGGATCCATTGATAATGATCCACCCGCCGCGATGCGTTACACCGAATCTCGCATGGACAAAGCCGCGCAATACCTGCTTGCGGACATCGACAAGGACACGGTCGATTTTCAGTCCAACTATGATGATTCAAGCCAAGAACCCCAAGTGCTCCCGGCGCAATTCCCAAACCTTTTGGTCAATGGCGCGGGCGGGATCGCGGTTGGTATGGCGACGAACATACCGCCACACAATCTCGGCGAGGTGGTCGATGCCACGCTTGCTATGATCGACAATCCGGTGATCGATGATGAAGAGCTCTTGGAAATCGTCCCCGGCCCCGATTTCCCGACGGGCGGCTTGATCCTAGGCTATACCGGATCGCGCAAAGCACTCCTTGAAGGGCGTGGCTCAATCATCATGCAAGCGCGGTCTGAGATTGAGGAGATGCGCAACGGGCGACAAGCGATCATTGTCACCGAAATCCCCTATCAGGTGAACAAAGCAGGGTTGGTCGAGAAAATTGCTGGCATGGTCCGCGACAAGCGGATCGAGGGCATCGCTGATCTGCGCGATGAATCCGACCGTCACGGCATTCGCGTGGTCATCGAAGTCAAGAAAGACGCCAGCGCGGAAGTCGTCCTCAACCAGCTACACCGCTACTCTCAATTGCGGACCAGCTTCCCAGCGAACATTCTCGCACTGAATGGCGGACGACCAGAACAGCTCAATCTGCGCCAGATCCTGCAAGCGTTTATTCGTTTCCGCGAAGAGGTTGTGGCACGCCGCACCAAGTTTGAATTAAACAAAGCCCGAGATCGCGCTCACGTTTTGGTGGGTCTCGCCCTCGCGGTCGCAAACATTGATGAGATCATCGCGATCATTCGGCATGCACCTGATCCAAATACGGCGCGCGATCGTTTGCTTGAGAAAGCATGGCCGATCATGGATATGGGGCCGCTGCTTGAGCTCGTTGCCGACCGACGCACGCGATGGGAGGGTGAAGACGCTATTTTCCTCTCCGATGAACAAGCGCGCGCTATTTTGGCCTTGCAACTGTCTCGCCTAACCGGACTGGGCCGTGATGAGATCGGCAATGAAGCCAAAGGCTTGGCAGAAAAGATTGCTGATTATCTCGATATCCTGCGATCTCGCCCGCGTGTGCTCGATATCATTCGCGCCGAGTTGTCTGAGGTCAAAGACAAATTCGCTGTGCCACGTCGCTCTGAATTCACGTTCGGCGGCGCTGATATGGACGACGAAGACCTGATCGAACGTGAGGACATGGTCGTCACGGTGACGCATGGCGGATACGTCAAACGCACACCGCTTTCGACCTATCGGACCCAGCATCGCGGCGGAAAAGGCCGATCTGGCATCTCGATGAAGGATGAGGATTTCGTCACGCGCGTATTCATGGCGAATACGCATACCGAAATTCTGTTCTTCAGTTCTGAGGGCATGGTCTACAAAGAAAAGGTCTGGCGTTTGCCAATCGGTGGTCCGCAATCGCGCGGAAAAGCTTTGGTGAACATCTTCCCGCTCTCGAAAGATGAACGCATTGAGAGCGTCATGCCATTGCCGGATGATGAGGAAAGCCGCAACCAGCTCGATGTGATGTTCGCAACGCGCTCAGGCACGGTTCGCCGGAACAAGCTGTCTGACTTTGTTCGCGTCAATCGAAACGGCAAAATCGCAATGAAGCTTGATGAAGGCGATGGCATTGTTCGCGTGCGCATGTGTTCTGAAGATCAAGATGTGATGCTAACAACAGCGCTCGGTCAGTGTATTCGCTTCCGGGTCACGGACGTGCGCGTCTTCGCAGGTCGGAACTCGACCGGGGTGCGCGGCATACGCCTCGCTGATGGCGACCATGTCATCGCGATGGGGATCTTGAGACATATCGATGTCACCAGCGCAGAGTCTCGCGCCTATCTCAAACACGCGACCGCCATGCGCCGTGCCGCCACAGGCGAAGATGAAGATATTGTCGATGCAATCGCCGACGATGACGGTGACGATGGCGAAGAAGAGGCGGCTTTGTCGGCTGAGCGGATCGCTGAGCTCGGCGCTGCTGAGCAGTTCATCCTAACCATTTCTGATGATGGTATGGGCAAGCGCGCTTCTGCGTATGATTATCGTGTTACGGGGCGCGGCGGCAAAGGCCTCGTCGCGCACAATATTTGGGGCGGCAATAAGAAAACCGGACACATAAAGCAAATCGCGTCCTCGTTCACAATTGAAGACGATGATGAGGTCATGCTGGTCACAGATGCGGGGCAGTTGATCCGCACGCCCGTCGACCAGATCCGCATCGCTGGCCGCGCCACGTCAGGGGTTTGGGTGCTCCGAACCAAAGACGACGAACGTGTTGTATCTGTTGCACGTCTTGCGGACAATGGCGAAGACGATACAGAAGAGTCTTGAGGCTCACTTGGACCAATGAAACAGACCCCCGAGTGACCTGACCGGAGGAAGCAATGGAGCGCGTTGGGCTGTACCCGGGGACATTCGACCCGGTCACAATGGGGCACATGGACATTATCGGCCGGGGCATGAAGCTCGTCGATCGTCTGATCATCGGCGTCGCGGTCAGCGAAGCTAAGCGGCCGCTCTTTTCGCTCGAAGAGCGAATAGAGATGATGCAGGAAGAATGCGGTGCCTTGGAAGGTCCAGGCCGCGCGGTGATCGAAGTGAAACCCTTTGATATGTTGTTGATGCATTTTGCTGAACAGGAGAAGGTCAACGTCATCGTTCGCGGCTTGCGGGCGGTCTCTGACTTTGAGTACGAGTTTCAGATGACGGCGATGAACGAGCAACTGAATCGCGAGATTGAAACTGTCTTCTTAATGGCCGATGTAAAACATCAAGCGGTGGCCTCGCGATTGGTCAAAGAGATCGCTCGGTTCAATGGCGATATTACGCCTTTTGTGACGCCGCGAGTCAAAGAACGATTGTTGGAGAAATTTTGATCATGATCCTAAGAAGCCTAATGGCAGGCCTTGCTGTGATGGGGTTTGTTGGCTGTGCGGGGGCACAAACAGATGACGTTGAAGCCGTCACTTACACGATGGCGGATATCGACGCTTCGCCAGAATCGTGGCGCGCCGTTGATCCGGAAAATCTCGTCATTATGGACACCACCCAGGGACAAGTTGTGATTGAGCTTTTGCCGGTTGCCGCACCAGCGCATGTCGAACAATTCAAAGCCTACATTCGGGCCGGCCTCTATGATCAAACCCCGTTCCACCGCGTGATTCAAGGTTTCATGGCGCAAGGCGGCGATGTGGCTCAGACGCACGGTGAAGACAAAATGCTTGAGCCGCTAGCCGCTGAATTCACCTTCCGCCGAGACCCAGCGATCGTTCCAGTGGATTCCATCGGTCCAGCAGATTCCGCCGATAGCGGCTTTCATCTCGGCTTTCCGATCACCACACAACCCGGCTTTTTGGCTGAAATGTCAATCGATGGCTTAGTGGAAAGCTGGATCCCCCATTGCCCTGGCGTTCTATCCACCGCGCGCACCGATGACGTGAATTCCGGTAATGCGCAATTCTTCTTGATCAGCGATAAAGCCCGTCACCTCGATTATAAATACACCGCCAAAGGACGGGCGATTTCCGGACTCGATGTGATTCAGTCAATCAAGCTCGGGCCGCGCCCTGACGGGTTTCCAATTGCAAACCCTGATATTGTCATGAGCGTGGTGGTTGCCGCTGATCTGCCCGAAGCGGAGCGTCCAAAAGCTTTCGTCCAGCGAACAGACTCGGCGGAGTGGCAAACCAAACTCGATGAAGCGGACTCGCGCCGGCAACACGCTTGCGAACTGCCCGCGGTTCCGGCTGTGATTGGATAGGGGCCAGAGCCTGACCGACCTTTCGGCGTTTCATTTCGAGCTACCTGACGCGCGCATTGCCCTGCGCCCGGTGGAGCCACAAGATGCAGCGCGCATGCTCGTCGTCTATCCAGATGGGCGGTTGGAAGACGCGTGCGTACGCGACTTACCAGCTTTTCTGTCACCCCGCGATGTCATGGTATTTAATGACACAAGGGTTATTCCCGCTGCACTGAAAGGCATCCGAGCGGCGCGGAATGCCGTGGGCACCGATGTGCCTGTCGATGTGAATCTGGTCGCGCGCGAAACCGACCGGGATTGGCGCGCGCTTGCGCGTCCTGGTAAACGGCTAAAACCCGGTGACAGGCTTGATTTCGAAGGCGGGCTGAGGGCTGAGATTGTGGACAAACTCGGCGATGGGGAAGTTCTGCTCTGCTTCTCAGAATCTGGTGATGCCCTCGATGCTGCGATTGAAGCGGTTGGGAACATGCCGCTGCCGCCTTACATCGCACGCCGCCGCGTCGTCGATGAAACGGATCGCGAGACTTATCAGACAAGTTTTGCGGGCGATGATGCGCAATCGGTCGCTGCACCGACGGCGGGTTTACACTTCACGCAGCGCTTGCTGTCCGAGATCGACGCGGCGGGGATCGTTCGTGAAGCCGTGCGTTTGCATGTCGGCCTCGGTACGTTTGCGCCGCTTAAACCTTCACAACTTGAAAGCCAGACCCTGCATGAGGAATGGCGTCAGATCACGGAGCCGGTCGCTGAGCGTCTCAATCAGGCGCGTAGGTCCGGCGCGAAATGTGTCGCTGTTGGGACCACCTCTCTCAGGACACTCGAAAGCAGCGTGCGCGCGGATGGATCGATTGAGCCCTGCATGGGGCCAACAGACATCTTTCTGCAACCTGGCTATTCATTCCGTGCGACCGATGCGCTGGTGACGAATTTCCACTTACCCGAATCGAGCCTGTTTATGCTGGTCTGCGCTTTGATGGGCACTGATATCATGCAAGCGGCCTATGCGCATGCAATTGCGCAGGAGTATCGGTTCTATTCCTATGGCGATGCGTGCCTTTTGCTGCCCTAGGCGGCGAAGCGCCCACCCTTATTTGCATAGGCTTGTGTCCCTCTTGAGAAGACAGCGTCCTCAGGCAAGATGTCTTCGGGCTTAAGATCGAACTGCCCTTGGAGGTCAGCGTAAATCGGCGCGAAGTCTGTATCGACAGTTGAGCGAAACAATTGCTCATAGCTGTCGATGACAAAATAAGTCTGCTGAAAATCATCGATCCGGTAATCGGTCCGCATGAGGCGCTGTAGATCGAATCCAATCCGATTTGGGGATGGGTCCTCGAGGCTGAACTTGCTCTCTGCCGGAGATGAGACGATGCCCGCGCCATAGATCCGCAGGCCATCCTCCGTGTTGATGAGACCAAACTCAACGGTGTACCAATACAGCGCTGCGAGATTTTTGAGCGAGGCATGGCGTAAGCTGCGAAGCCCGCCTTTTCCATACGCTACCATATAGTCTGCAAAAACGGGGTCCGTCAGCATGGGAACATGTCCGAACACGTCGTGAAACACATCTGGTTCTTGGATATAATCGAGCTGATCAGGCTTACGAATGAAATTGCCGGCCGGGAATCTCCGATTGGCGAGATGCTCGAAAAACACGTCATCAGGCACCAATCCTGGAACAGCCACAACGCGCCACCCCGTCAACGCTTCCAGTTCATCTGACATGCTCTCGAAATTTGGAATGCCCCCTCGGTGCAGATCGAGTGCGTCCAAGCCGTTCATAAATTCTGGCGCCGCGCGATTGGGCAGGACCCTCATCAGTCGATCATAAAGCGTATCCCAAACGCCATGCTCTTCAGGCGTGTAAGCCGCCCAATTTTGATCGATGGTCCAATCCGTATTCGCGTCCGAAGGTTTTTCCAAATGGTTGCTCATGCAACTAATATAACCCCAGTCTCGCGACCTGTCTTCGGAAAATTCGCTGTTCGATTGGTTTTTTGACGCGCCCCGCCGTAACTATGTGGACACTGGCTGACGCGGCAGTCGCGCTAGTTGCGCTGCCCAGATTTCAGGACATAACCCTGTTCTGTAAGTTCGAACATTTTTGCGATGTCTGGATGGCTGACGCGCGAAAGGTCTTCATCCGGTACAAGGTTCTGCTCGGAAACGTAAGCGACGTAATGGGTGCGCTCATTCTCAGCGAACAGGTGGTAGTAGGGCTGGTCTTTGGCCGGACGCACTTCTTCCGGGATCGACTCGTACCATTCATCAGTGTTGGCAAAGACAGGATCAACGTCGAAAACAACCCCACGAAAATCAAATAGGCGGTGCTTCAGCACTTGACCGATTTGGTATTTTGCTTGGCGCATGGGGATGGCATTCGGAAGGCTTGGGACTTCCGGTTTCGGCGCAACCTTTTGTGTCTTCGCGGGTTTTTGTCCCCCGAACAGTCGCATGAAGCGTTTCATCACGTTAGGTCCATGACTTTGCGTTCCTTTATGTGCTACAGGCATTCTCAACATACAAGATTTGGTCAGCACATGACTTTAAATAAAGTGCGAGATGACTGGACATCCCAACGTCAGTCCGGATCTCGTAAGCGCCGAAAGCCACCACTCTATGCGGCGGTGGATTTGGGGACGAACAATTGCAGGTTATTGATCGCGGCCCGGCGCGGCGATGGCTTTGTTGTGCTCGACTCCCACTCTCAAATTGCCCGCCTGGGTGAAGGGCTCGAAGCGACGGGTCGGATGTCCGATGCGTCTGTCGAGCGCGCCATGGATGCTTTGGGTAAAATCTCCAAGAAGCTTAAAGCGAAGAAGGTTGGACATGTTCGCTGCATCGCAACCGAAGCCTGTCGCCGGGCCGAGAACGGTGCGGAGTTCATCCAGCGTGTACGTGATGAAACCGGGCTGACCTTTAAAATCATTGGCCCAGAAGAAGAAGCGCGCTTGGCGCTGATCGGCTGTCACAATCTCATCGAACCCGACATGGATCGCGTGCTCGTTTTAGACATTGGTGGCGGATCGACGGAACTGTCATTCGTGGACGCGGGTCCTGCCCACGAAGGCGGGCTCAAAGGCCTGTTGCGAAAACCGCCTATTCTTGCGTGGCGAAGCTTACCCGTCGGGGTCGTAACTTTGACCGAGGCCTTTGCGCATCTCGACGCGGAAGAGGCTTACTCAAAGATGCTGGCAGCCGTTCATGACCATATCGACTCGTGGAAGCGCACACCTGAAATTCGAAAAGCCTTCGAGGATGGCCGCGCCCATGTCATCGGCACATCCGGCACCGTGACCTGCCTGACCGGTGTCACGCTCGGACTCACCAAATACCGGCGAGACAAGGTGGACGGGACTTGGGTGTCGCATCAGGACATGCTTGCGACAGTTCAAAAACTGCGTGAGGCCGGGCCGCGAAACATTCATAAGTTTCCGACGATTGGCGTTGAACGGGCCGGGCTCATGCTGGCGGGGTGCGCGATCGTTGAGGCAACGTGGTCGCTTGCGCCGAACAGCCGAATGCGCGTTGCCGATCGCGGCTTACGTGAGGGCTTGTTGCTGTCGATGATGCATGGCCCCAAACGTCGTCAGCGCAAACGCCGTCGTAAACTGTCGCAGAAGCGCGCGCCGAGCGATACAGGGGCAACGGCATGACGGATGATGGAAAGCGCCGTTGGAAAGGCCCCAAAGACGGCAAAAAAAGCTCCGGCCGGCGCACGGGCGAGCGCAAAGTGATCGCCTATCGTGCGAAGTCTGAAAGCTCCAAGAAATGGATCGAACGGCAGCTTTCAGATCCCTATGTGCAAAAGGCTCAAACGGAAGGATACCGCGCACGCGCCGCTTACAAACTGATTGAGATCAATCAACAGCTTAAACTCCTGCGCCCCAATATCCGCGTGGTGGACCTCGGATCTGCGCCTGGGGGATGGCTACAAGTCTGTGTTCAACACAAAGTCAAAGAGGTGGTCGGGATCGATCTTTTGGAGGTTGAACCGGTTCCGGGGGCACAAGTGGTGCTCGGTGATATTAACGATCCAGAGGCCGTCGCGGAGATGATGACGGGTCTGAGCGGGCCGCCTGATTTGGTGCTCTCTGATATGGCTGCCAATACGACGGGTCACAAACAAACCGATAGTCTCCGAACCGCGGCGCTTGCAGACCTAGCGTTGGATTTCGCTGAGACCCATCTCGTCGAAGGCGGTGGCTTCTGTTCAAAAGTTTTTCAAGGCGGCGCGACGCCAACCATGATGGCGCGGCTCAAGCATACGTTCAAAACCGTGAAACATATCAAACCGCCCGCCAGCCGCGCCGGGTCTCCGGAACTCTTTGTAGTGGCAAAGGGGTTTCGCCGGTTTTGACCTCAGCAACCGTGTGGGAATCATCGCAACTTTAACCGTGTCACATAAGACACGGACGGCGTGACTTCGTTCCGCGTGCCCGTACCATCCGAGTGCGCGTTTCAGTCTTTGGAAAACTCAGTGCGATGGCGAAATGAAAATCTAAAAATTGTTCGTGTGCAGAGAAATTGCGGTCCTCAGACAGTCAATAATTACTGGAAGTTAAGACTGAAAATACGAAATCTGAGTCGTCCAGATAAGAGTCCGAGCACGGATTAAAAACGAGTTATTTCAAAGAGTTGTTGCAACAGAATTGTGTCAGTGATCGTCACTGAACTGTTATATGAGCGCAAAAAAAGCGTCACCCAACACCAATAATCACGCCGCTGAATCAACGTTGGGAGGACCAAGGTTGTATTCGAATGAACAACCGTATCAGGGGTTAACCAATGAAGTTACGAGCGACAGCAAGCGCATTTGCGCTTGGAATGTTAGCAGCGGCCTGTTCGCAGGGAAGCGATATCGCATCGCCAGGCGCGACCACACCAACGACGCCGCCAGCGACAGGCGGTGGGAGCACGGGTGGAGGCACGGGTGGTGGAACAACCGTCGCCTGTCCAACCGGCTTCACTGCGGGAGACCCGATCGGCTCGATAACGACCTGTACGCTCTCTGGAACGCTCCTTGGGTCGACAACGCTAACCAATGTCGATGGATTGGTTTACCGGTTGAATGGGCGTGTTGACGTCGGCGTTGATACTGGCGCGGATGGAACCGATCCCGCTGGTTCGGTCGCCGAGCTCGTCATTGAGCCAGGAGTTACGATTGTCGGCGCAACTGGACAAGACTATCTCGTTGTAACCCGCGGCTCGACGATTGAAGCGATTGGGACGGCGGACGCACCGATTACGTTCACCAGTTCAATGGATATTGAACGCCAAAATGATGCTGATTCTTCCAACGACCTTGGTGAAATTTTTGACGGCGAGTGGGGCGGCATCGTCATCCTCGGTAGCGCACCGCAAAACCGTTGCTTGAGCGGCACCGCGTACGGAACCGACACCTGTCAGCAAGTAATTGAAGGCGTAAGCTCTCCCGATGCTTTGTATGGCGGCGACGATGTTGATGACGACTCAGGCACGATCCGATACGTTGTGGTGAAACATGCTGGCTTCGAGTTATCCCAAGACAATGAGCTGAATGGTATTGCCTTCGGCGGCGTTGGGAACAGCACAGTCGTCGAGTACGTCCAAGTTTATAACAATGCAGATGATGGCGTTGAATTCTTTGGCGGTACTGTGGACGCGAAGTACCTCGTCCTTAATGGAAATGGGGACGAATCCATCGATACCGATAACGGCTATCAAGGCACGATCCAGCACGTTCTCGTCAACCAAACGGCTGACCGAGGCGACAACATCACTGAGCAGAGCTCAGTAACAGCGGCGTCTGGCGTTCTACCGTCTAATCCGTTGATCGCGAACTTCACTTTCATTGGTACGGATGGCGACGAGGTTTTCCGTTCAAACACCGGTTCTATCGGACGCCTTCTTAACGGTGTCATTGTTTACGAAAATGGTTGCTTTGCTTGGGATGCAGATGCAGGCGATGGTGACGATAGCAGCTTTGGTGGGGTCGGTGTCGACCCAAGCTTCTCATCTGTTCAAGCTGACTGTGGCACGAATGGTGCCGGTCTGACGGACTCAGACCCTGAGACTGCGGCTGCGGTGGATGCGACTTCGGTCGCGAACGCTCCGAACAGCACATTCAATACAACGCTCCCAGTCGTGAACACTCTAGCCGCACAGTTCTTCTCAGGGACCGCCGAGCAAGGCGTTACGGCGACCAATCTGCCAGCTATTGACGCAGCCTTTGACGATACCGACTATATCGGCGCCTTCAGCGACGATGAGTCAGAAACTGACAATTGGGCAAGCGGTTGGACCTTTGGTGTTTTTCCAACAGACCTATCCTGTCCGACGGGCACCACCGATACAGCCACTGAATTTAACGGACAGAAAATCTGTGTCGTTTCAGGCGTGATTAGCGAAGACACGCGTTTAACGCGGGGCAACTTGTACGAGCTGGACGGTCGCGTTGATATCGGCGTCGATACTGGCCCAGATGGTACGGCTGTAGATGGCGATCCTGCCATCCTCACCATTGAATCTGGCGTCACACTATTCGGGAATACGGGTCAGGACTATCTGGTCGTCAATCGCGGGTCTGATATTTTTGCAAACGGCACGGCTCAGAACCCTATCGTTTTCACTTCTGAAGCCGATCTTCGCGGCACGCAGCCAGATCCCGACCAAGCTGACGGTGAATGGGGCGGCATCGTGATCCTCGGTAGTGCACCAAATAATCGTTGCTTGAGCGGCTCTGCATATGGAACGGATACCTGTCAGCAAAGGATCGAAGGTGTGAGTTCACCTGACGCCCTGTACGGCGGTGATGATGCGGGCGATAGTTCGGGTGTTTTGCGCTATGTGCAAGTCAAATACGCTGGCTTCGAATTGACTCAAGACAATGAGCTCAATGGCATTGCTTTTGGAAGTGTGGGTGACGGTACGGTCGTTGAGTACATTCAGGTTCACAACAATGCTGACGATGGCGTTGAGTTCTTTGGCGGGACGGTCAACGCCAAATACCTCGTTCTGACTGGAAATGGCGATGAATCGATTGATACAGATAATGGCTATCAAGGCGCCATTCAGTACGTCATCGTGAACCAAATAAACGACCGTGGCGACAACATCACCGAACAGAGTTCGGTCACCGCCGCTTCTGGAACGCTACCGTCTGATCCAAAGATCGCGAACTTCACGTTTATCGGCACTGATGGTGACCAAGTCTTGCGCTCAAACACAGGCTCTATCGGTCGCTTGCTGAATGGCGTGATCGTATACGAGGACGCCTGTTTCGCTTGGGATGCTGATGCGGGCGATGGCGACAATACAAGCTTTGGCGGCGTCGGTGTCGACCCGAGCTTTTCATCGGTTCTTGCTGACTGTGGTACGAATGGTGCGGGTCTGACAGACTCAACTCCAGAAACACAAGCGGCGGTCGATGCAGCAGCAGCAGCGCCGAACAGCACGTTCAATACGGCGCTTCCGGTCGTGAATACGCTGATCTCGACCTTCATCAATGGCACAGCAGAAGCTGGCGTGGTTGCCACCGACCTGACGACCATCGATCCATTCTTCGATGATACCGACTATATCGGCGCCGTTGAGAATGTGAACGATACGTGGTGGCAGGGTTGGACTTGCGGTCTGCCAGACGGCGACGCTTGCTAGCTTAGGAAAAATACGCCGGGGGCGAGGATCTATCTCGCCCCCGGTTTTACTTTTTTGACCGTCGTTGCGCAGAGGAAAACCTCAAAAGACAACCCGACGGTCTGACGATCCGAACAAAGGTTTTATCCGATGAAACGTCCACCAAAACACTCTCTTTTGCTTTCGACAGCCTTGGCGGTGGCGTTCTCGCCAGTCGCATTTGCACAAGATGAGCCGGTTGAAGAAACAACCGAAGAGCGCACGCTTGAAACCGTCACAGTGCGAGGTGCGTTCATTCCAGCACCGCAACGCCAAACGTCCCAGGTGGCGTCATTCCTCTCATCCGAGGACCTCACTCGTCAGGGCGACGCAAACGCCGCATTGGCACTCACTCGTCTCAGCGGTCTAAGTGTTGTTGACGGCCAGTTTGCTTATGTCCGCGGATTGGGAGATCGCTACTCGGTTGCGCTGCTCAATGGCTCTCCACTTCCAAGCCCTGAACCCCTGCGCCGGACTGTCCCGCTCGATCTGTTTCCGTCCAGCATGCTCGATGGCGCGGCGGTTCAAAAGACATATTCAGCGAACTATCCTGGTGAATTCGGTGGCGGTTTAATCGATTTGAAGACGATCGGTCAGCCAGCGAATGATTTCCTCAATTTGAGCATCAGCACTGGCTACAATACGTTTACAAATGACCGAGACGGATTGTTTGTGCGCGGAAGTGATACCGATTGGTCGGGGTACGATGACGGATTGCGAGACTTGCCCGGCCCACTGGCATCCTTGATTGCCACTGGAACGAACATTAACAGCCTCTCGCCAGAAGCGCGCGAAGCTGCTGGTGAAAGTCTGGTAAACTCTCCTCTCTCCGTTATTCAGTCTGGCGATGTCGACCCCGCGATTGAGGTCGGCATTGAGGGGGCTAAAGCTTACAGCTTTGATGAATTCGATATCGGCTTGATTGGTGTGCTTGGCTACGATGGCAGCTGGACAACTCGCCAAGCGACTCAACAGGTGCTCCGAAACGACTCTTCAGGCGACTTCGACCGGGACGTGATCGTCGACCAGACCACATTCGATGCGATTGTGAACGGGCTTGGTTCAGTTACGGTGAGCCGCGGATTGCAAGAGGTCTCGGCGACGTTATTCTATGTCCACTCGACGACAAAAGACGCTCAAATCGGTGTAGGCGAAGACGGCAGTAACGAAATTCGTCACCGAGAACGCACTGCGTGGTACGAACGCGAACTCACCTCGTTCCAACTTGCTGGCAGCCATGCGATTGGTGATTTCGACCTGAACTGGCGTGGATCCATCGCGCAATCGACCTACGACGCTCCTTATGAGCGGCAGCTAACGCGCGAGGTAATTGACGGTGTGCCCGTCTATAATAATCAACAAGGGCGCTACAACATCTCGTTTACTGAGCTCGTCGACGACGTCACCGGTTTTGGTTTAGACGGCTCTTATGATCTCAATCTGGATGGTCGCGAAGTCGTCATTTCAGCCGGGTTCGATGACTCATCTACGGAACGCGACTATCGCCAATTCAACTTCCGCTTCAATGGCACAATCCCCACGGGGGACGGTCAACGCGCCCGCCCGGATTTCCTGTTTTCACCCGATAACATAGCGCCGAGCCGGTTTTTCTTGAATGAGTCGACCCAAACGACCGACTTCTATGACGCTGGCTTAGATGTCACATCTTACTTTGCTCAAGTCGATGCGGATGTCACTCCGTTCATCAAAGCCACTCTCGGGTTGCGTCAAGAGAGTGGTGAGCAGTTTGTGCGATCATTCGACCGGTTTGGAAACGTCGGTCCCGAAGAGACGCGAATTGAAAATGATTACACGTTACCAGCGCTGACCTTTACGTGGAATTTCGCCGACGATTTGCAGTTGCGCCTTGGTTACTCAGAGACAATCGCGCGCCCGCAATTTCGCGAATTATCAGAAGCGACCTACTTCGATACGGAAACCAGTCGTACCTACCGAGGTAATAGTGGGTTGGTCGATAGCGAGTTTACCAACTACGATGCTCGCCTAG
>JBCBQS010000058.1:0-13530 GCA_039820085.1 Pseudomonadota bacterium | reverse complement strand
CGACGCCTGGTCCGCGCTTCCGGATATGCCGCAGCCACGTCATGGTTTGGGCGCGGTCGCCGTCGGAAATGAAATCTATGTGATTGGCGGCGCCTTGCGGGTTGGCGGAAGCGAAACCTCGAATGTTGTTGAGGTCTTCACACCCGCCTGACGCAATGCTTCTAGAACGGAATTTCGTCGTCGAAATCTTGGCTGAAGTCCTGCGCTGGGCCTTCCATTTGGCGCGGGCCACCTTGGCCTTGATTGCCGTAAGCAACCGACTCTTGAGCATAGCCTCCACCGCCGCCATTGCGGCTATCGAGCATGGTCAGAGTTGAGTTGTAGCCGCGTAGGACCACTTCCGTAGAATAGCGATCCTGGCCATTCTGGTCTTGCCATTTACGGGTTTCGAGCTGGCCTTCAATGTAAAGCTTTGAGCCCTTTTTGACATAGTTTTGGACAACGCGGATCAAGCCCTCACTGAAAACGGAAATCCGATGCCACTCGGTTTTCTCACGGCGTTCGCCTGTATTGCGATCTTTCCAATTTTCCGAGGTTGCGATCGAGAAAGAACAAACTTGTCCGCCGTTCTGAAACTGTCTCACTTCTGGGTCCTGGCCGACATTGCCGACGAGAATGACTTTGTTTACTGATCCTGCCATCTTCCGTTCTCCGTTCTTGGCTTCCGATACACATCATTGCGGGTAAGAGCCCGAATCGCTCCTGTCTCGCTGAGATTGCATATATCCACAAAGGATCGACGGGTCAAGAATTTGTTCATCCTTTGTTCTTGACAATTCTTGACAGGAGCGGCAGCTATTAGACTGGTCATCCTTGGGGACAGTGTGTTTGCGTACCGCGACAAAACAGTTGCTCCCAGTACATTCTAGTCGCCAAAACGGACTTGCGACACACATCACATCTTGAACAATTCCAAACGATCAGGTTGCTAGCTGCATGCCCTCCCTAGAAAGCCCCTTCATTCGCGTCCGCGGTGCCAAAGAACACAATCTCAAAAGCGTGGACGTCGATATTCCTCGCAATCAATTGGTGGTCGTGACGGGCCTGTCAGGCTCGGGCAAGTCTTCTCTCGCCTTTGATACAATCTATGCCGAGGGTCAGCGGCGCTATGTCGAGAGTCTGTCGGCCTATGCGCGTCAGTTCCTGGAACTTATGCAAAAGCCTGATGTCGAGAGCATTGAAGGCTTGTCTCCGGCCATTTCGATCGAGCAGAAAACCACCAGCCGGAACCCGCGCTCCACAGTCGGGACGGTCACCGAGATTTACGACTATATGCGCTTGCTGTGGGCCAGAGTCGGCGTTCCATATTCTCCGGCGACGGGCCTACCCATTGAAAGCCAAACCATCAGCCAAATGGTAGATCGAACCATGGCATTGCCAGAGGGGACCCGGCTCTATTTATTGGCGCCAATGATCCGTGGCCGCAAAGGTGAGTATCGCAAAGAGTTTGCGGAATTGCTCAAAAACGGCTTCCAGCGGGTTAAGGTCGATGGCGAGTTTTACGATCTCGAAACACCGCCAACGCTCGACAAAAAGTACAAGCATAACATTGATGTTGTTGTCGACCGCATCGTGGTTCGTGAAGGGATGGAGCAGCGGCTCGCGGAAAGCTTTGAAACGGCGCTGCCGCTCGCAAATGGCATAGCCGTTGCCGAATATGCCGACCTCGAAGACGGCGAGACAGAGCCGAAGCGGATCACCTATAGCGCAAACTTTGCCTGCCCTGAGTCAGGCTTCACCATCCCAGAAATCGAGCCAAGGCTCTTTTCCTTCAACAATCCGTTCGGAGCTTGTCCGACATGCGACGGGCTCGGCCAACAGCTTAAAATCGACCCTGGTCTCGTCGTTCCTGACAAAGACCTCGATCTGATGAATGGCGCAATTGCACCCTGGGCAAAACAAGCTTCGCCATATCAGACCCAAACGCTGCAAGCGCTCGCCGATCATTATGGCTTTGATCTGAAAACACCTTGGAACAAGCTCTCCGAAAAGGTTCAAGACGTCATCCTCAACGGCACGGGGGAGGAAGAGGTTGAGTTCGTCTATGATGACGGCCTTCGCCGTTATGAAGTCACCAAAACGTTTGAAGGCGTTATCCCAAACCTTGATCGCCGGTTCCGAGAAACCGAAAGCCAATGGGCGCGCGACGAGATCGCAAAGTTCCAATCCGCCGCCGCCTGTCCGACCTGCTTGGGTAAGCGTTTGCGGCCGGAGGCGCTCGCCGTTCGTATCGCAGGCTTGGATATTTCAGACGCAGCGAGCTTCTCAATCAAAGAAGCCGGTGACTGGTTTGAGAAAGTCAATGAAACGCTGTCTCCGCAATCGCAAGAGATCGCAGGCCGTATCCTGAAAGAAATCAATGATCGGCTCATCTTTTTGAATGCGGTTGGTCTCGACTATCTGTCCATGTCGCGATCTTCGGGGACTTTGTCAGGGGGTGAAAGCCAACGCATTCGTCTCGCGAGTCAAATCGGCTCGGGCCTGACCGGCGTGCTTTATGTGTTGGATGAACCCAGCATCGGCCTCCACCAAAGAGACAATGAGCGCTTGCTCGAAACGCTGAAACGCCTGCGCGATCTTGGCAACTCTGTGATCGTTGTCGAGCATGATGAAGATGCCATTCTGACGGCTGATCACGTGATCGATATGGGGCCACGCGCGGGTGTGCATGGTGGCCAAGTGGTGAGCCAAGGGACGGCCGAGGAAGTGATTTCAGACTCAAAATCCCTGACCGGCGCCTATTTGTCGGGTCGAGAAGAAATCGCCATTCCAGCTCGGCGACGGATCAGCAAGAAAACACGCAACCTGACGATCAAAGGGGCAAGCGGCAACAATCTTAAAGACGTTGATGTGACCATTCCCTTGGGAACGTTCACCGCGATCACTGGTGTGTCCGGCGGTGGAAAATCCACGCTCATCATCGAGACGCTCTACAAGGCGCTTGCTCGAAAGCTGAACGGCGCGAGCAAAGCCCCCGCGCCGTATGAGACAATTGAAGGCCTGCATCATCTCGATAAGGTCATCGACATTGACCAAAGCCCGATCGGCCGGACACCGCGCTCTAACCCTGCAACGTATACAGGCGCTTTTGGGCCGATCCGCGACTGGTTCGCCGGTCTGCCAGAGTCTAAGCAACGCGGCTATAAACCCGGACGTTTCTCGTTCAATGTCAAAGGCGGGCGCTGTGAAGCCTGCCAGGGCGATGGTGTCATCAAGATTGAGATGCACTTCCTCCCGGATGTCTATGTCACGTGCGACACGTGCCAGGGCAAACGCTACAATCGCGAAACGCTTGAAGTGCTCTACAAAGGCAAATCGATCGCCGACGTGCTCGACATGACCGTCGAAGAAGCAGAGAAATTCTTCGCTGCGGTCCCGGCCATCAAATCAAAGATGGAAACGCTCAATCGCGTCGGCCTGTCTTACATCAAAGTCGGTCAACAAGCGACGACGCTTTCGGGCGGTGAGGCTCAGCGGGTCAAGCTCGCCAAAGAGCTGTCAAAACGCGCCACAGGCAAGACGCTCTACATTCTGGATGAGCCAACCACTGGTTTGCATTTCGATGATGTTCGCAAGCTCCTCGAAGTGCTGCACGAGCTGGTTGAGACGGGAAACACAGTCCTCGTGATTGAACACAATCTCGATGTGATCAAAACAGCGGATCACGTCATCGATCTTGGTCCTGAGGGCGGTGATGGCGGCGGTGAGATCGTCGCGGTCGGCACCCCAGAAGAGGTGGCAAAAGTCAAATCCAGTTGGACGGGCAAGTTCCTCGCCGAGACCTTCAAGCGTCAAGACGAGCGCCGTGCCAGCGCGAAGCAAGACAGCGCGACGAAAAAGCCGACCAAGAAAGGGAACGCTGGTAAAAAATCACCCGCTCGACGTAAAAAAGCGGACGCTTAATCCTTTAAACAGAACGCGTCTGATCTGCTCGGCACGCTCTCTCGACAGCAAGGCGAAAGTCGCACTTTGGTCGGGCGCGAAGCGACTTAATTCGACCCGAAACTGCCACGCTCGAGATCTTCCGAGAGCCGAATATCTTCCGGCTCACCACTAAGCCGGTGGCGATAGACTTGCGTATTTTCGAGGACTCGCTGAACATAATTACGGGTCTCAGAGAACGGGATGAACTCGACCCAATCGACCGGATCAACCTCGCCCGCGCGCGGATCGCCATACTCGCCAATCCAGCGCTGCGGACGCGAGGCGCCTGCATTATAGGCCGCGGCAGTCATGATATAGCTGCCATTGAACTGACCGAGCAGCGTGTCCAAGTGCGCGCCCCCTAAAGTCATATTGTAGCCGGGATCATCGGTGAGCCAGCTGGTGCGGAAGGGCAGCCCTTGACGGCGGGCCTCTAAACGAGCGGTCCGCGGCACAAACTGCATCAATCCCCGCGCGTTCGCATGACTGATCGCAGCTGGGTTCATTTCACTTTCTTGGCGAGACAAAGCCAACATGAGCGAGCGCTCGACTTGTGGCTCGCGCAGCAGCGGGTATTCAACCAGCGGATAGGCCGCATCGGCTGAGACAACGCCTTTTGCGAGCCCCGCTTTGGCGCCGCGCACGCCAATATCGGCATAATGATATTCACGCCCAAGTTCGGCCAAGAGTTCGAAATCTTGAGACCGCGTCAGCCGGTCATCCAAATGATAGGCAAACTTGCGGAACGAGGCGTCCCAACCATTCTCGGCAAACAAGCGCATCGCTTTGACCAGCGCGCGGTCGTTGAAATTTTGCCGATCAATCTCGGTCAAAGTATCATCGCTCGCGATATAAATCGTGCTTTGCATGACCTTTTCGGCCGCAAGCTGACCATAATAAGAGAAGCGGTGCTGGGCGGCTTCGGCATATGCCGAATTGGCGAGATCTTCTGCGCCAAGCGCTTCGTGCGATCGCCCAATCCAATATTTTGCGCGCGACAAGCTGATCGGCGTCGACACTCCCGCTTTCAAGCGTTCAAAGTGATCAAGACCCGCAACAGCGTTGCCCATGTGGCGCAATTGAATCCAGCCGGCGAGCCATTCGGCTTCGGCGAAATCACGACCGCTGGTGAGACCGTGCGGTGCTGAAAGTTCATAAGCAAGCGTCCAATCACCCTCTTTAAGCGCGGTCCGCACGCGCGGGTGTTTGGCTTTCCACAAGCGGCTTCGCCCAGCGGCAGGGACGTCTTCACCATCGATTTGACGCAGCAAGGGTGTCACGCGGTCTGTCATCCGCGCGCGGCGACGCCACTCGGCGCGATCAAACAGCAGACCTGGATGGTCCTGCAGATCACTTGAGACAGAATCGACTGCTGCATCCACACCGCGGGCGCGATTGATCAGTTTCGAACGCGCATCGACCAGGGTTTTCCAATCCGGCGTGAGCAGCGGCTTCATCCGAGCTGCGGCACTGGTCTGCCGCGTCCAGAGCAAGAAATCTGCCCGCTTACGGTGATCCGCTTGGGTCAGGACATTCTGGTATTTGGCATAGGTCCGCTGACTCATGTCGCGGGTGAGGGTCCGGCCATGCCACGCGGCGCGCACCTGGATCAGCGCTTCATCGCTTCGCCCCAGCGCTTCCAGCGCTTTGGCATAGGTAATATGCCCTGCGCCGCTGCGAGCGCCACCATGCGTTTCGAACCATGCCACACGGGCAGGCGCGTCTAATGTGGAGCCATCAATAAATTCTTCCGCGCGGGTTCGGATCATATTGATGTCCGGCCATCCGCCGAGGCGGGTCAGCGCGCGATCCATTTCATCGAAAGAGATGCGAGGGTCTCGGCGCGCGCGATACCAGGTCAGTATATCACGGGCCGTGATATCATTAATTTGCGATTCCGCTTGGCGAACTTCAAACCAATCGCCACGATCAACAGCTTGCAACCCATCTCTCAGTAAGGCGGCGTCTCGCGTGGCAATAACATCAGACGCGGCAATCAATTGCGGCTTCAAACTTGGCGCAGGCGCCAACTGGGCATGAGCGAGTGTTCCCACCCCAAAACCTGCGGTAAGGCAAAGTACGGTCAGACTGATCAAACGTTTACGCATCGCTTTCTCAAGTGTCCTTTACAATCGTTGCAATTGATCCATTCCGATTCAGGTTTATAGGCCGTATATGACCAAACTCTGGCATTTTGCGCCAAGGTTCAACCCAAAGAGAATTTGTGACTGATGTTTCATGGTTCCATCCCTGCACTCGTGACCCCATTCAAGAACGGGGCCATTGATCGTGACGCCTTCGCGGATCTGATCGAACGTCAGATAAAAGGCGGCTCGAGCGCGCTTGTACCGTGCGGTACGACAGGAGAATCCGCCACGCTCTCTCACGCTGAACACCGCGAAGTGGTTGAGCTTTGTATTCAAGTGGCAGGCGGTCGCGTGCCTGTCATTGCGGGCGCTGGTTCAAATTCCACGCGCGAGGCGATTGAACTGGTCGAACATGCTAAATCCGTTGGCGCTGATGCTGCCTTGGTCATCTGCCCATATTATAATAAGCCCGATCAAGCGGGCTTGGAAGCACATTTTGCGGCCATAAATGACGCGGTTTCGATGCCGGTCATTCTCTATAATGTGCCGTCACGCACAGCCTGTGACCTGTTGCCCGAAACAGTAGGACGGCTTGCGAAACTGCCGAACATTGTCGGAATTAAGGATGCTAGCAATGATTTGGGCCGTGTTTCGATGCACGCCTCGCTCACAGACGGCGAACAATTCGTTCAGCTCTCAGGCGAAGATCCATCTTCACTTGGGCATCGCGCCATGGGCGGCGCAGGCTGTATCTCAGTCACAGCAAATATTGCTCCCGACCTATGTGCGCAAA
Source organism: Pseudomonadota bacterium (assembly GCA_039820085.1). Lineage (GTDB taxonomy): Bacteria > Pseudomonadota > Alphaproteobacteria > Caulobacterales > Hyphomonadaceae > Henriciella. The sequence continues at coordinate 6,726 of JBCBQS010000058.1, read as the reverse complement.
TGCATGAGGCGTTTGACAATGGAGACATGCCAACGGCGCAAGCCTTGGATCAAAGACTGATCCACGTGCATAAGGCGATGTTTGCTTCGCCCTCTCCTGGGCCGGCTAAATATGTTCTTGCAAACATGGGCGTCGGCACAGAAGAGGTTCGCCTGCCCATCGTTGGCCCCAATGATCAGGTACGAGCCCAGATTGACACTGCACTTGTGAAAGCAAAACTGAGCTAAACTGATGGCTAAAACGTCTCAAACAAAAGGCCGTACAGACGGTCTGGTCGCGGAGAATCGCCGTGCGCGCTTCGACTATGCGGTCGAGGATACGCTCGAGGCTGGCCTGATGTTAACCGGCAGCGAGGTCAAATCGCTACGCAATGGCAAAGCCAATATCGCGGAGAGTTATGCCTCTGTCGAAGAGGGCGAACTTTGGCTGATCAACGCCGATATCCCCATCTATGAAGGCGCAAATCGCTTCAATCACGCCCCGCGTCGAAAGCGAAAACTATTGGTCTCAAAGCGCGAACGTACGCGCTTGGCGCAATCGGTTGAACGCGCTGGGCGGACCATTGTACCGCTTAAGCTCTATTTCAATGAGCGCGGTCTTGCGAAACTGCTGATTGGCCTCGCGACGGGTAAAAAGTCCCACGATAAGCGCGAAACCTCGGCGAAGCGCGATTGGCAGCGGCAAAAAGCTCGCCTTATGAAAGAAAGCTAGACCTCGCGGTTGAGCACCTTTGCGAAGAATTTCGCATCGACATTTCCGCCTGTAAGGACGACCCCAACCGTCGTGTTTTTTGCCACCTCCGGCAGGCGGAAAAGAGCCGATGCCAAAGCCACGGCACCGCCCGGTTCAAGCATCAGTTTCAGCTGACGCGCGGCAATCCGCATCGCTTCAAACGCATGCTGGTCACTCACCACACAGCCGCCAGCCAAGAGCTCAGACCCAAGCGCCCAGGTCAATTCTCCTGGCTGCGGGGTTAGAATCGCATCGCAAACCGAGCGCGTTCCTGGCAAATTGGACCTGACCTGTCCGGCCTCAAGCGAGCGTTGCCAATCCTCGTGTCCTTCGGGTTCGGCGGTCCAGACTTTGGTGTTTGGGCTCGCTTTGCTCATCGCCAAAGCCATCCCGGTGATCAAACCGCCACCGCCGGTGCAGCAGATCAGATGATCGAGCGTTTGCCCCATTTCGCTCACTTGGTCGGCAAACTCCAGACCGCATGTCCCCTGTCCCGCAATAATCATCGGATCGTCAAAGCTCGGCACGACAATCGCGCCTCGGGCTTCAGCAATCTCAGCCGCTATGTCTTCTCGGCTTTCGGTCTCACGGTCATAGAGATGGATCTCGGCGCCGTCGGCTTCGACCCCTTCAATCTTCACGGTCGGCGCATCCGAAGGCATGACGATCAGGGCTGGCATACCCAGCACGCGCGCGGCTCTCGCAATCCCTTGTGCGTGATTGCCAGAAGAAAAGGCGACCACACCGCGATCCCATTTGTCTTTTGGAATTTGTAAGAGCCGATTGGTTGCGCCGCGCAGTTTAAAACTCCCGGTCTGTTGCAAACACTCCGCTTTGATCAGCAGATTAGCGCCCGCAATCTCATCGAGGACGCGGGACCGCAGAACCGGTGTTTGCTCAATATAGGGCAGAAGTCGCGTGCGCGCAGCGACGACGTCTTTGTGGGTGGGCAGCGCTTTCGTCATGCTCTGGCGCTAGACCGAGGCGCTAAGAGCGTCAATCTCAGATTTTGGAGATCAACTCTCTTGCCCCCTCCGCAATCTCTGGGTGATCCAGCGCATGCGCCAAAACCGCGTTGAAATAGCCGAGCTTCGAGCCGCAATCGTAAGGCGTTCCGGCAAACTCATAGGCGAAGAATTGCTGAATCTCCATCAACCGCGCCATAGAGTCCGTGAGTTGGATTTCTCCGCCGGCCCCTGCCCCCTGATCGGAGAGCAGATCAAAGATCTCAGGCTGCAGGATATAGCGACCGGTAATTGCCAGATTTGACGGTGCTTCTTCGCGAGGTGGTTTCTCAACCATCGCGCTCATTTCGATCAATCGACCATCGCGTTCGCCTTTCGGCGCGATCACGCCATAAGACGACACACGCTCCTCCGGCACAGGATCAACCGCAATGATATTGCCACCGGTCTGATTGTAAGCCTCAACCATTTGCGCAAGGCACGACTTTTCCGCTTTGACGATAACGTCGGGCAGCAGAATGGCAAAAGGTTCACGGCCAACGATATCACGCGCACACCAAATTGCGTGCCCCAGCCCGAGTGCTTCTTGCTGACGAGTGAAACTCGCGCCACCCGCTGGCAATCGCGTCTTTTCTACGTCTGCAAGGATCGCAGCTTTGTTGGCTTTTGCGCGCAAATTCGTCTCAAGCTCAAATGCGAGATCGAAATAGTCTTCAATGGCGCTCTTCCCGCGACCAGTGACAAACACGATATGCTCAATGCCCGCTTCAATCGCCTCGTCCACGACATATTGAAGCGCTGGCCGATCAACGACCGGAAGCAGCTCTTTCGGGATTGCTTTGGTAGCTGGCAAGACGCGTGTGCCAAAACCAGCAACAGGAAGAACGGCTTTGCGAATGGTCATGTATCAGCTCCGAAACCTTTCGCGTGTCATAGCGAAATTCGTGCCAAATCATAGGCGAACTTTAAGCGAGATTGATCGCGCCGGAACCGCCCAGCCATCCGCCAATAAATGCGAAAGCCATCAACATTGATATTAGGAGCACCGAAAACCGCTTACTCAGAGGCTGATAATGAGACTCTAACTGCTCCTGAAGCTCCTTCGCAGGCGATGGAACTGGCGCTGCCACATCATTCTTTCTGACCGCTCTTAAAGCGGCTGCCTTCATCTTCGCTTCGCCCGTTTCGTGCGACGATGGCTTACGTTTTGCGGCCATATTGTCCTCCATGCGATCGCAGAGGATAGGCGCACAAGCTCTAATGGCCTCTTAATTCGTCGGAAAAAATCACACCACCTAAAGCGATCCCCACATATGCCCGCCATCGACGACGACCGTCGCACCAGTCATGAAGCTCCCGGCATCAGAGGCAAGTAAGAGCAGTGGACCAGACAATTCCTCGTGTTCCCCGAAGCGCCGCATTGGAATTCGCTTGCGCATATTCTCCCCCTCAGCAGACGCCAAGAACGTGTCATTAATCTCGGTTTCAAAGTACCCGGGCGCGATCGCATTAACCCGAACGCCGTAGCGCGCCATTTCGATCGCCATAGCGCGGGTCATATGCTCGCAAGCAGCCTTAGACGCACAATAGGCTGACATCGTGTAGCCAACGCGTTTTCCGGCCACTGATGCGATGTTGATCATGCTGCCAGGTTTTCCTGCTTTGACAAGCGCGCCAGCAAATGTGCGCGCCACCAGCCAAACGCCTTTCGTATTTGTGTCCATGACAAGGTCGAACGCATCCTCGTCCATATTCGTGAACCAGTCTTCGCGGCTTAATCCGGAATTGTTGACGATGATATCGGCGGGACCGCCAAATCGTTCGACCGTTGCATCAAGCGCCGCTTGTATCGTGCTGGCATCTGTCACATCCATCGCAACCGCCAGCGCTTCGCCGCCGCCTGCTTCGATTTCGGACGCCAGCGATTCCAGACGATCCAGGCGACGCGCAGCTAAAACGGTTTTCGCCCCCGCGCCAGATAAGACTTTTGCAAAATGTCGCCCGAGCCCGGATGAAGCTCCCGTCACCAATGCAACACGTCCTGCTAAATCAAAGCGATCTGACATCGCATTCCTCCTCTCATGACGGCTTCAATCAAACCGTGCGTTTGGCTTTGTCTTTTGCATTGGTGGCTTCAATCGCATCGCGCGCAGCTTGCCACTCTGCGTCACCCCATTGTGCGAGACCAGAGAAATTGCCGCCAGTTGCGTTATACATTGCGCCATCGATCGCAATCGTTTGTCCATTCACATACTCAGCGCCCGGCCCCATCAGGAATACAGCGAGATTGACCAGCTCATGCATTTTGCCGATCCGGCCCATCGGGTTGGTCCCGTCCCGGTTCATGTCTTCGGTGGACTCTGCCTGGGGAGCTAACCGTTTCGTCATCCCTTCGGTCGGGAATGGCCCTGGCGCGATGGCGTTAAAGCGTAGACCATAGCGGCCCCACTCGACGGCGAGGGACTGGGTCATTGTGTTGACTGCAGATTTCGACATTGCCGAAGGCACAACAAAAGGTCCGCCATTCCAAATCCATGTCGTCAGGATCGAAATCACATTGCCGCGCTGCCCGGCATCAATCCAACGTTTGCCGATATTATGGGTCATGTAAAACGTACCGCGAAACACGATATTGGCGATGGCATCAAAGCCGCGAATGGAGAGATCTTCGGTACGCGCAATGAAATTGCCCGCTGCATTGTTGACGAGGCCCGTCAACGCGCCGTGATTGGTCCAAATCTGATCGGTCATATCATTGATCGCTTCAGCGACGCGAATATCACAGCCATGCGCAACGACTTTTCCGCCATGCGCGCTCATCAGCTCTTCTGCCGTCTCTTCGCAAACACCGCCGCGGCGACCGCAAATATGGACCTCTGCCCCGAGTTTGAGAAAACCTTCGGCCATTTCTTTTCCGAGACCGGTCCCACCGCCCGTGACTAAGATCCGCTCGCCTTGCATGAGGCCGTCGCGAAACATGATTTGGCTCGTGTCCATGACATACTCCCTGATATTTTGACTTACAGTCACACTAAGCCGAAACCGCCTTTGGGGAAGCGCTGCCGAAGGGGTAAGCCTATTTTCGAAACGGCAGAGACAAAGCGCGCCAAGCAATCCAAATCGGCAAAACAATGGTCGCGCCGAGCAAGGCGGGCTTCCAGAAGTTCCGGACAGCCCATGCGAGCACGCCGCCGAGCGAGTTCAGAAAATTCCGCAGCGCTCCCATCATGTTTACATCTGGAGACGCGGGATCGAACTCACTCGCCATAACCAGAAAGCCAACCAGAACGCATAGGAGAGCGAGCTTAAACCACCCCCAGACCGAGATCCCAAACAGGCGTAAAAGAACGTGCCGCTTTTCACGCGGCAGCTTGCCGGTCTTTGCGGCGGTTTCCCCGATTGTTTCCAATCCAGGATCGGTCACGGACTACGCCACCTGTTTGACGATTTCGACCTGATGCGGATACGGGATCGAAATACCTTGTTGGTCGAACGCCTCTTTGATCTTTTTGGTCAGGTCGAATTTCACGTCCCAATAATCACTGGCGGCGACCCAATTGCGGGTCGCAATATCAACCGAACTGTCTCCGAGGTTCACCACTTTCGCGAACGGTTCTGGATCGCGCATGATCCGATCATCGGCATCGACGATCGATTTGATAATGCCAATCGCTTTGTCGATATCGTCCCCATAATCGATCCCGAATGTGACATCGACACGGCGGGTTGAATAGCCGCTATAATTCTTGATCACACCATCAATCGCTTGGCTGTTCGGCACCATGATCTGAACGTTATCAGGCGTCGCCAATACCGTTTGGAAGAGATTGATGTCCTTGACGGTCCCGGCTGCGCCCGCCGCTTCTACATAGTCACCGAGTTTGTACGGCCGAAAGATCATGATCATGACGCCTGAAGCGATATTGCCAAGCGCGCCTTGAAGCGACAGGCCAATGGCCAGGGTCAGCGCACCCAGAATGGCGACGAAGCTGGTTGCCGGCACCCCAAACACTTGCAGAACTGCGATGAACACCGCAGCCGTAACGGCCCAACGGACCATGGACCCGAAAAAGTTCCCCAGCGTATCGTCAATACTCTCCTGTTGCATTGAGATGGAGCGCACCAATCGGCCCAACCAACCCGCCACACGCAGGCCAATCAAAAGCACAATCAATGCGCCAATTGCTTTGGCACCGAAGCCCAGGATTTGATCGCCATAATCTGACCAAAGCTGCGCGAAATCGATATTGTTCATGAGCTTACCCCTTTTTAGATGCGGCGGTATTGAGCCGCCATTGACCTGCCCCCAATGGGGCACGGTCCGCTAAAAGTCGCCGAGACGAAACCGGAATGACGGCTTCGCGAGACATCGCGAAAACCATCATACCCCCTTCGGGAAAACACGGTTTGTAAGCCTCATCCAAGACATTCAAACCGCCCGTAAAGGCCCCCAAAGCGGGCATAATTAGTCGTGCACCATCCGTAACGAAACATCGACGCCGCAGCGCGCGAACGCGGCTCATCACTTTGGCGCATGGATGCAAGTGTCCGGCAATTTCACCAAGCTCGCCAGTCGGCTCGTGGCGAAAGACGAGATTGTCCATCCTCAATACTTTCGAGGGGTGACCGCCCAAATGCTCCGGTGGATCGGGATCATGATTGCCCTCGACCCAAATCCAGTCGGTTCGAGCGGTTAGCGCACGAACGCGTTTCGCATCGGCCTCATCCATGCGCGTTTCGGCTTTGCGGTCATGAAAACTATCGCCCAGAGAGATCACTCGGTTCGGATTTAATTCGTCCACGAGCGCTTCGACAATGGCAAGCGTTGCGCGGGTATCATATGGCGGCAGCATCTGCCCACGGGCTGCGAAACTAGACCCTTTTTCTAAGTGAAGATCGGACACGATAAGCGTCCGCTGCGCCTCCCACCACAACCCGCCTTCCGGCAGTGGAGTCAGCAATTCTCCACGCAGGTGGAGCATCGTCTCTGAGGAGTGAGGTTTTGCGAGGGACGACATGTCTTCTTACC
>JBCBQS010000057.1:0-13534 GCA_039820085.1 Pseudomonadota bacterium | reverse complement strand
CGGCGCTGGCGCGCTGGGACCGCCCGGTCGGCATTTGGCTGTTGCTCCTGCCATGCTGGATGGGGCTCGCGCAAATGCGTATCCCGGCTGGGTTTCAATGGATTGATATATTGTGGATCCCACTGTTTGCGATTGGCGCAATCGCCATGCGCGGAGCAGGATGCACGTGGAACGACATTCAGGACCGAGACATTGATGCTCAAGTGGCGCGTACATCAGCGCGGCCCCTACCATCCGGCGACGTGACGCTGCAGCAGGCTTACGTTTTTCTTGGCGCGCAAGTCGCGGTTGGGTTTCTGGTTTGGCTGTGTCTGCCAAATGATGCCAAAATCGTCGCGCTTTTGTCGATTCCGCTCGTCGCGGCTTACCCTTATATGAAACGGATCACTTGGTGGCCGCAGGCTTGGTTAGGATTCACGTTCAATTTCGGAGCTTTAGTGGGCGCGGCAACAGCGACGAGCGTGACGGGCGCGACTGTCGTTTTGTATCTTGGGCTGGTCTGCTGGACCGTCGCATATGACACGATTTACGCCCTTCAAGACCGCGAAGATGACGCGATGCTGGGGGTGAAATCAACAGCACGCTTGTTCGGTGATAAAGTTCTCACCGGGATCTTTGTCTTTCACCTTATCGCCACAGCTTTGATCTTCTTAGGGGCCTATTTCGCTGGGGCTGGACGGATTGGAGCGCTTCTTGCTCTTGCCTTTCTCGGACACGGCATTTGGCAAGTTTCAACCCTATCAAAGCAACGCGAGGCGCGGGCGCTCGGTGTTTTTAAGTCCAATATTTATGCCGGTGTGATCGTGCTTGTCGGTTTGGTGCTGGCCGCTTTCCTCTAGGGCGTTCTTGTCTACCCTTAGGAAAACGCGGTATATTTGGCCCTATGGCTACAGCAAAACGTATTCGTCCGCTTGATCTCTTCACCAAAGAGGAGTGGGAGCATGTGTCTCGACGGTCTGACTTCATTGGACTCGGTATGGTCGTGCATTGTTGGGCGGTGATCGGCCTCGCAATGGCGGCAGCGATTTGGCAGCCGATTCTCATCATCTTAGCGGTTCCGATCATTGGGGCCCGCCAGCTCGGCCTCGCTGTCATGATGCACGAAGCGGCTCATGGCGGCCTATCGAGAAACAAACCGCTCAATGACTTCTTTGGGCATTGGCTCTCTGGCGCCCCTATCGGTGGCAGCTTGAAGGCGTATCGCCCCTATCACCTTCAGCATCACAAGTATGCCCAACAACCGGAAGATCCGGATTTGGTCTTATCGGCTCCGTTTCCAATTACCGGGACGTCATTGCGGAGGAAGATCATTCGCGATTTGACCGGTCAGACCTTCTTCAAGCAGCGCTATAATCAGTTCGCGAATGCGCTTGGATACAATATTCGACCGGGCAAAAGTGCGGGAAATCGTATGCAAGCGGCGCGTGAGGCTGCGGTCCCGTTCCTCATCACAAATACCATCCTCTTCGCTGCTTTAACTGTGCTGGGATACTGGTGGGCGTTCTTCGTGCTTTGGATCCTGCCAATGGCAACCTGGAACATGATGGTGACTCGTCTGCGTAATATCGCAGAACACGCGGTCGTTCCTGACCATAACGATCCGATGAAGCATGCCCGCACGACACATGTGAGCCTGCTCGAACGGATTTTCATTGCGCCCTACTGGGTCAACTATCATTGTGAGCATCACATGTTTATGCATCTGCCATTCTACCGTTTGGCCGAAGCGCATGAGTTGCTTCAGCAAAAAGGCATAACGGATCGGATGGAAGTCCAGGACGGATACTGGGGCGTGCTTAAGTCAGCTGCCAGCAAGGCCGAGACGGTTGCTGCATGACCGAAACCGTGAAGCCCGCTCGCAACGTCTTGGGTGAAGCGCTTGAGCCGTGCAGCCATGATCCATTAACAGGGTTTTTTAGAGACGGATGCTGCAATACGGGGCCAATGGATCAGGGATTACATACTGTCTGCGTCACAGTGACGTCAGAGTTTCTTCAATACAGCTTTCAACGGGGCAATGACCTGATCACGCCGCGGCCAGAGTTTCGGTTTCCCGGCCTTAAGCCAGGTAATAAATGGTGTTTGTGTGCCTCGCGTTGGGAAGAGGCGCGGCAAATGGGCGTCGCGCCGCCGGTCCACCTTGCCTCGACACACCACAAAACACTCTCCATCGTAGATATCGCCCACTTAAAAGCCCATGCCGCGGAGGCGCATTCATCATGACACTCCACATCGAAATGGTTTCAGACCTCGTTTGTCCTTGGTGCTGGGTTGGCCTACGGCGCCTCAAAGCCGCAATCGAGTTGGTTCCTGAGCTAGAGGTCGAAGTACTCTTCCGCCCATTTGAGCTCGATCCAACTGTGCCTGCCGGTGGAACCGACTACAAAGAATACATGAAGGCCCGGTTCGGAAGCGATCAAGGGCGGGAACGCTCTAATCAGATGCGCGATCTCCTCATTCAATATGGCGAAGACGAGGGCATCCCGTTTCACTTTGACCGCATTGCGCGCCGTCCGAACAGTTTCAATGCGCATCGTTTGGTGCGCTGGGCCCAAGGGCAGAACCTCGGCATGGCGGCGAAAGAAGCGCTTTTCGAAGCTGTTTTCTCGAAAGGCGAAGACATTGGCGATCACGAAACGCTCGTGACGATTGCCTCGAAAATCGGCTTAGATCCAAACCTGGTGTCAGACCTGCTCGCCAGCGATGCCGATGTGGAAACGACGCGTCAGGAGCAAGACTTGTTTCGGCAAATGGGAATCTCCGGGGTGCCAACCTTTATCGCCCACCGCCAAATTGCGGTTCAAGGTGCTGAAAGTGCTGAGAAGCTCGCGCGATTCTTGAAGACGGTAGCCGCACAGATGCCCAAGGAACGCCCGATGAGCGGTGCGGCGTCTCCTGCTTAACTGAGTTGCGCTTCTACGAGTTTTTTATACGCGGACTCAGTTGCCATAAGGTCGTCATGTGAGCCTGTTTCGACGACGCGTCCGGCCTCAATGACGATAATCCGATCGGCCGCGCGGACGGTGGACAAACGATGCGCAATGATGAGCGTGGTTCGATGTTTAGAGAATTCTGAAAGTGCGGTTTGGACCTTAGCCTCGCTTTCTGCATCGAGGGCAGATGTCGCTTCATCGAGCAAGAGAATGGGCGCGTCTCTAAGGATCGCCCGCGCAAGTGCTACGCGTTGACGTTGACCGCCTGACAGATTGCGCCCCATTTCTCCGACCGAGCTGTCATAGCCGTCAGGAAAAGCCTCGATAAATCTATCCGCATTGGCCGCTGTTGCCGCGCGCTTGACCTCGGAAAGCTCAGCACCGAGGCGCCCGAGCGCTATGTTGGCCCCCACAGTGTCATCAAATAGAGCTGTGTCTTGGGAAACGATTGCGGTTTGGCGACGCAGGTCAGAGGCATTTAGCGTCTTCACATCCTGTCCATCAATTTCGATCGAACCAGACGAGATATCATACAGGCGCAAAATGAGATTGAAGATGGTGGATTTCCCCGCCCCACTCGGTCCCACAAACGCGACGGTTTCGCCGCTTTGGATCGTAAAATCGAGGCCTTTCAATGCTGGGGTGCCATCAGGATAGACGAACTCGACTTGTTTGAACGCGATGTCTCCGTTGATCGTTTCAAGGCGTTTCGCCTCGGGATTGTCTGCAACTTCCGCAACAGCGTCGACCACCTCAAAGACGCGGTCCGCCGCCGCGCCGCCTTCTTGCGCCACAGCATTCAGCGTTCCTAGGGCTCTAATTTCAGGAGCTGCTATGCCGATTGCACCGATGATTCCAAGAAGCGCGCCAAGGGAACTATCCCCGCTGGCGATCCGCCAGGCCGAAAAGCCCAGAATTCCAGCTAAGGCCACGCCGCCCGTCACCTCTAAGATTGGATCGACTGCAGCTTTGTCGGTCAGCACCTTTAAAAACAGGCGAGACCTTTCAATGAACCCAAGTTTTGCGCGGTCTTTCTGGTAGTCTTCGAGCCCGTAGGCTTTGATGATCCGATGCGACTGAAACCCTTCAGAGAGCAATGCGGTGACATCGCCGACTTGTTTCTGCGCATTCTTCGCGCGTTTGCGCACGCGTTCGCCAAGTGCAACGACAGGCCAAAACGCGATTGGATAGACGACCAGTAAGATCAATGTGAGTTGCCAATCTAACCACAGCATGATCCCAAACGCGCCAAGCACGGTGACAATGCTCTTGGTGAAATTGTTCGCAAATCGAAGCCCAGCATCGCGAATGGCGTTCACATCATTAATAAACCGCGATACGAACCCGCCCGACGCGTCGCCACTTAAGCGTGCGAAGTCGCCCTCAATCAATTCATCAAATTGAACGTGTTGGATGTCGACGAGTGCACGTTGCACGCCGGTATTGTTGAATATTGTCATTAAATAGAGGGACAAAGCGCGGCCCGTAGCAAGCGCAACGATACCCCCGGCGGCCCACCAAACCCAATCCGTACTGCCCTCTGGGTTTTCAATCGCGCTTTGAATTCCATTGCCGACAAAAGCAAGGATTGCGGCATATGCGTTGGCAAACAACGCAGTGGTCACGGCAAACAGTGTGCCTGCGATAAACCAACCGAGATGCGGACGGAAATAGGTTCGAAACAGCCGAAATAGACTGCCAGGCTTCTTAGGTGTTTCAGACGCCTTAGACGTGATGATGGTCACCCGTTTCTGGGTCGAGCAATTTATGCGCGTGCAAGATAAAGTAGCGTGTTTCAGCGTGATCAACGGTGCGCTGTGCGGCACCCTTCCACGCATCATAGGCATCTTTATAGCTTGCGAATGCACCAACAAAGTCGATCTTGGTCAGATCTTCAAATTCAACGTCGGTCACATCCTTCAATTCTCCACCGATCACGATGTGGAGAAGTTGTTTTGTGTCTGCTGCTTCGCCCATCGATTGGCGCTCCGTCGCTTGTGTTTTCTCATATGGGCGCACGGTCCAATTCGGATCTGGAAGCCGAACCCCTTTGACTCGCGCTGATAACAGGGAATGGAGGGGCTTTCCAGCCGCGAGAAGGCTTCTTTGTGCAGGTTCACCGCGATTATAGACGAAAGTCTCACCCAAATGCGTTGTCGCGACCCCACCCGCCTCTTGCACGATCAAGGCCCCCGGCGCCAAATCCCAATCCGATTTGCGCCAGAGCGTGATCACAGCATCGAATTTTCCTTGCGCAACCCAGCAGAGCCGCAGCAAGGTTGCATTTGGCTTCGGGTCGGCGAGGGTCATTTCGGGCCACGGCACCGTCCATGCTGGATGGGTCAGCATGCCCTTATTCGTGATAACGCGGCAGCCCTCTTCTTGTGCACAATCTGTGACTTGAATTGGCTCACCATTCAAAAAGGCGCCGCCACCTAAACGCGCGGCGTATGTTTCTTTCAAGACGGGCGCGCGAACGACAGCCGCGCGCGCGTGTCCGGCCTCAAGCACGCCTAGCCCGACACACCAATAAGGCTGGCCGCGCATAAACGCGCGCGTGCCGTCAATCGGATCGACGATCCAGACGCGCTTCGCGGTGCGGGTCGTATTGGATAGCTCTGTTTCCTCGGACAGCCAGCCATAGTCTGGTCGGGCCGCCATGAGGCGGTCTCGAATGAGCGAATTGACCGCAAGATCAGCCTCTGTAACGGGGTGCCCTTTAGACTTATCCCAGACCCGAACGTCTGACCGTTCAAAATAGTCGAGCGCGAGGTCTGCAGCTTCTGCCGCCACAGCGTTTAGGGTCTTTAGGTCGTCTCGATCGAGATCACTCACCGGCAATCGACATATCCTCGATCAGAATGGAGGGCGCGTCGCGTGTGCCTCTGAATTCAAGGTCTGACGCGGGAATGAGACGCTTAAACATGCCCGGCAGGTCGCCGGCGATTGTCACTTCAGATACAGGATACTGGACCTCGCCATTTTCAAACCAAAAACCAGCCACGCCGACCGAATAGTCGCCCGTATTCGGGTTGATTGATGGTCCGAACATGTCGCTGACCAAGAGCCCCTCACCGACAGAGCGCATCAGGTCGTGCGGCGCATGCTCACCGGCTTCGAGATAGACATTTGAAACGCCGACCCCCGGGGTCGATCCAAACCCGCCGCTGGCATATCCATTTGGCATCATATCAAGCTGCCTTGCCGATGCACCATTTAAAAGCCATCGGGTTAGTACGCCGTTTTCAATCAGGTTTCCACGCGCGACAGCGCGGCCTTCGCCGTCATGCGCGCGGCTGCCCATTCCGCGTTTACGAAACGGATCGTCGATCAGATTGATCTGGTCTCCAAACACTGATTGTCCGAGCTGGTCTTTCAAAAACGAAACGCCTCGCGCCACGCTTGGACCACTAATGGCTGACAGAAACGCCCCAATTAAGCTGCCGGCCACACGCCGGTCATAGATGACTGCACCTGTTTGCGTTTTGACTTTTCTCGGAGCCAATCGCGCAACGGCCCGTTCGCCAGCGATACGACCGATGACTTCTGGAGACGGGCGATCTTCGACGCGTCGAACCGAACGGCTTTCATAGTCCCGCTCCATTGCGCCATCTTTTTCGGCCACGGCTGCCAAGCCTAGACCGGTTGACCCGCCAACGCGATATGACGAAAACCCATTGCTGGCTGCGACCCATCGCTCATTGACGCTCCAGCCATTGCCGCAGCCTGCGACCTGTTTGACCCCAGCGACGTCGAGAGCAGCAGCCTCGGCTGCAAGGGCTTCACGTTCCAAAAGATCGGCCGCCCTTTCGCCATCTCCTGTCACATCAATTGCCGGCAAATCCGAAGACAAGTCGTTCGGTTGAGCAATGCCGCAATATGGGTCTTCAGGAACGACCTTTGCCATCGCGACACAGCGCTCGGCTAACGCTTTCAAACCATCAGGAGACGTATCTGAACCGGAAACGGACGCTTGCTGCTGGCCAAAGAAACAGCGCAGCGAGACGCCTTGTGACTCAGACCGTTCGATCCCTTCGAGCTGTCCGTTGAGCACTTCCACACTGACGCCTTCAGAGCGACCGAAAGACGCGTCGGCGTCGCTTGCACCGGCTTTCAGGCAGGTATCTATCAGCTGCGAGAGCAAGGTTTCGGGCGAAAGAGAGGTATCTGTCATGCGCCCCATTTAGAGAGGGTCTGCGCGAATGCCTAGCCCTTCTATGATATGTCGCGCTTGACCAATGCTCGGATCAGTCGCACATCGCCAAAATGCAACAGATTGACCCTATCCACATTATCGGCGGCGGCATGGCTGGCTCAGAGGCCGCCTGGCAAGCTGCGAATATGGGCGTCCCCGTAATCCTGCACGAAATGCGCGGCGTGAAAGGCACAGACGCGCATCAAACAGATCAGCTCGCAGAGTTGGTTTGCTCAAATTCGTTCAGATCGGATGATCATGAGCTTAACGCTGTCGGTGTCCTGCACGAAGAGATGCGCCGCGCCAACGGGATCATTATTCCGACCGCGGATCAGCACCAGGTGCCCGCAGGAAGCGCACTGGCCGTTGATCGAGAAGGATTCGCGGAGGCGGTAACGGCTAAGCTCGAAGCGCATCCGTTAATCACGATCGTGCGTGAAGAGATCGAAGGATTACCACCGGCGGAGTGGAGCAGCGTCATCATTGCGACCGGACCGCTAACCTCCATTCCATTGGCGGAGGCAATCCGAGCTGAGACCGGCGAAGAGGACCTCGCTTTCTTCGATGCCATCGCGCCGATTGTGTATCTCGACAGCATCGATATGGACAAAGCTTGGCGACAATCTCGGTATGACAAACCTGGCCCGCACGGAGAAACGGCGGCTTATATCAACTGCGCGATGGATGAGGGCCAATACACGGCCTTCATCAACGCACTCATTGGTGGCGAAAAAACCGAGTTCAAAGATTGGGAAAAAGATACGCCCTATTTCGAGGGCTGCCTACCAATTGAAGTCATGGCTGAACGTGGGCGGGAAACGCTCCGCTTTGGCCCGATGAAGCCGGTAGGTTTGACCAATCCTCACAATCCAGATGTCAAAGCGCACGCGATCGTTCAATTGCGTCAAGACAATGCGCTCGGAACCCTGTGGAATATGGTTGGGTTCCAGACAAAACTTAAATACGGCGCACAGTCGGAGATCTTCCGGATGATCCCTGGGCTGGAGCAAGCGCAGTTTGCCCGACTTGGCGGAATTCATCGCAACACATTCCTCAATTCTCCAAAATTGCTCGATCAACGCTTGCGATTAAAATCCATGCCTCGGCTTCGTTTCGCGGGGCAAGTCTCGGGCGTTGAAGGTTATGTTGAGAGCGCTGCAATGGGGCTTCTGGCTGGGCGTTTTGCAGCGGCCGCGCGGTTGGGGATTGAGTTGCCTAATCCACCTGAAACGACCGCATTGGGTGCACTGGTGAAGCACATCACTGGCGGGCACCTCGAAGGCAAAGCTACGTTCCAGCCAATGAATGTGAATTTTGGCCTCTTCCCGCCCGCCGACCCTGACGAGGTGGCCACAAAAGACCCAGAGACCGGAAAGCGGCTGCGGGGTAAGGATAAAGGCCGGGCCAAGAAACGCGCTCAGGCGGCGCGCGCCTTGCGAGATGTCGATGCCTGGCTCTCTGCGCAACTCGCTCCGCCTGTCGCGGCAGAGTAGTTCATGACGCTCAACGCCCCAACCCTGTGGCGTCAGCACCTGCCCGTTCCGGTGAATGACGGGCACAAGTATAAGCGCGGACACGCGCTCATTGTTGGGTCGGAGTGTTTTACTGGCGCAACTCGGCTTGCAAGCGAAGCCTGTTCGCGCATCGGTGCTGGGCTCGTCACCGTTTGGAGCGAAACGCACGCGGATATTTATCGAGTCACGCTTCCGGCGGATCTTATGATCGCTGAACAAAGCGTCGAAGGTCTGCGCGGTGTTAATACCGTGCTGGCGGGCTCTGGAGGCTGCACAGATCAACAAGCAGAGATTGTCTTCCGAACGTTTGAGGATGCGACCTTTGTGCTGGATGCGGATGCGTTACGTTTTCTCGAGCGCATTGAAAGGCGAACCTGTGTCCTCACGCCTCATGAAGGCGAGTTCGAGCGTTTTATTGGTCCGCTTGGACCTGACAAAACTGAAACTGCTGCAGCCGTGGCTAACGAACACGGCTGCATCGTCGTTCTGAAAGGCGCGCAAACGATCATCGCGGCGCCAGATGGCAGGGTCGTGACGAATGAAACGGCTTCGCCCTATCTTGCGAAAGCTGGAACGGGAGATGTTCTTGCAGGTCTGATCACTGGCCTGGTCACACAGCATATGCCCGCGTTTGAAGCGGCCTGTGCAGGCGTTTGGATTCATGGTCACGCCGGCAAAAGAATTGGCCCTGGGCTGTTGCCTCAAGACATTATGCTTGAGCTACGGGCAATCTTGCGTGAGCTATTCGCTTAGTCGATTTTTCGCGGCCGCATAGTGCCGTGAAATGTTCTCATACTCTTCTTGCGGCTTCCACTTCATGACGCCGCAAAAACCACATGTGAGAAACAGAGTGATATCGGCAATCGTGAACCTATCCGCCGCCAGCCAGGTTTTTCCGTCGAGATAATCGTTCAAGCGAGACGCGAATTTCTTGACGCTGGTTTCTGCTTTTGCCGCAGCATCCGGCAATTGCGGGTTTTCGAGCGGTGCCATGATCGGATGGGCGTTTCGGAACCACGTCGCGAATTGCGCCATCATCATGAACTCTACCCGGCGATCCCACATTTCAATCTGGCCTTTTTCTTTCGCATCCGCGCCCATCAAGTTGGGTTCCGGGAACATATGCTCGAAATAGCTACAAATCGCGCGGCTTTCCGTGATGGCCGTGCCATCATCTAAGACCAAGACCGGCACCTGTGAGAACGGAGAAAGCTCCCGATATTCCGGGCCTTTATGCTCGCCTTTCATGATTGAGATCTCGACGATCTCTACCGCGTCGAGTTTCCCCTTTGCTTTGAGGAAGTTGTATGTGCGCTCCGGATTAACCGCTTTAGGGGCGTGATAGAGTTGCACGTGACCCTCCCATATTGTGTTTTTGATTAGTTGAACTGCTTGCGAATGCCGACGGTAACGTTGAGCGGTTCTCCCGGGAAAAAACGCTCATCGCCAAAGGCAAAATCGGCGCGATCGGCATAGGTTTCGTCGGTCAGATTCCGAATGATCACAAAGGATTCAATCGCATTGGACACTTGATAGGTCGCACGCAGATTTCCGATAAGATGGCCCGGATAGTCTTGGGTGTTGGCGGCGTTGGTAAAGTATTCTCCAACATAATCAGCCGAAATTTGTACGGTGAACGCATCGTTTGGTAACCAAGTCAGCGCAGCATTGGCAAGCCACTCCGGGGCGGTGTCGATCTGATTGCCATCTGTAATGATTTCAGAGCCGCCCTCACTGATGCGGTTAAATGTATAGATCTGGTCGGACCAACTCACATTTCCTGAGACCTGGAATTGATCGCTCAGTTGCCAAGATGCGGCCGCTTCGATTCCCTGATGTCGGGTCGATCCATCGGTGACATTCAGCCCATCGGAGTCTCTGAAAAAGAAATTGTCTTTGTCAGCCGTATACGCAGCAATATCGAAGATGATAGCGCCGTCTGCGGCGAGCCCGCGTGCTCCAATCTCGAAACTATCGAGCGTTTCAACTTCGGCTTCTGCGACGCCTTGTCTTGATTGCAATCTGTAGAGGTCGCTTGCCTGAGGGGCACGGCTTCCCCGAGCATAATTGGCATATAGGCTCACGACGTCACTCGCGTCATAAACGAGACCAAGCTTTGGTGTGACGAAATCAAAATCATCCGTGCGGTCTGCCGGCACGTTGAAGCGGCCATTCACGCCGACTGGCGCCTCGGTTGTGTAGTCATAGGAGTGCGCTTCTGCGCGAAGACCGGCGAGCACGAGGACCTTATCCGATACTGCCCAATCTGCTTCACCCCATAGGGCGCCCATGACCGTATCCACGGTGTAATCGTAGTGAATACCGACAGGAAACCGCGAATCACCCGGAAAGAAACCGAACGGATCGGTTTGCGTCTCTCGCAAGTATCCCGAAGCGAGGTCCACATCAGCCCCAACACGCCAGGTCAGCGTGTCGCTTTCGATGCGTTCATATTTGGTCATTGTACCGACCGCGCCGTGTCCGTTCTTCTCAAAGCCTTTGTATGGCAGGAAGTGTTGCCGGAAATCCATTTGCTGGAGCCGCGCGAATGGAGTCAAAGTCAAGGTTCCGTCCGCGAACTCTCGTTC
Source organism: Pseudomonadota bacterium (assembly GCA_039820085.1). GTDB lineage: Bacteria > Pseudomonadota > Alphaproteobacteria > Caulobacterales > Hyphomonadaceae > Henriciella. The sequence continues at coordinate 2,304 of JBCBQS010000057.1, read as the reverse complement.
AAGGCGAACCGCGCCGCGTGCAGACCAAGCATCCCGGTAAGCCAATGGGTCATCATTCGCTTTGGCTATGCCGCGATCTTCGTAAGCATCTGTGCCTTGGATAAAATCTGCGGTCTCTTGCTCAAGATAAGATGCCGATGCCCAAGCTGTGACGTTCCAGCCTGCGATCACGGTCTCAGCGACGCCTGAGCTTTTGAGTTGCAAGACGTCCGTATTGTCCCGCCACCCTGTGTCGGACTGAACCGAAAGCGAGGCGCGTCCAAGATAGCCTTGATCATAGATCAGATCGCCCTTGTAGCGACCAAGGCTGCCATAAGAGGCATTTACCTGTTTGAGGGGAGACCCGCTCGGGTCCGATAAGATTGTGTTGATAAGGCCATGAACGGCGTTGGAGCCATACTTTGCAGACCCCGGTCCACGCACAACTTCTATCGCTTTAGCGGTCTCATGATGCGGTTCGAGCAAGCTGTTGACGTTGCCAAAGGCAGGAGAGCGGGTTGGAACGCCATTCTCTAGGATGAGGAAGCTCCCCTGCCCCGCGCCGCCCGTTAAAACGGGCGAACGGATCGCTAGTAAGTGCTCTTGTCCTGAATTGGTGTGAATATTGACCCCAGGCAGCGTGTTTAAGACCTCAGCCGGGTGATCGGCGGCAACGAAAGCGATCGTTTCTTCGTCAAGAATGGAGACCGCGCCAGCGCCATCCGGTCGACGGTCGCCATAAGTCGTAATGGTTGCAAGAATGCGATTTGTGCGTTCCGGACAAAACGGTGAACTAGCATCCGGCGCCAAGCCGCGCTCGATCAAGCACGCCTCAGTATCGGCAGAGACGTCTTTTTCCGCTTCTTCATAAGCAAACTGCGCGTTGGCATGTGCAGCTGCGCAAAAAGCAGCCGTCGTTAGGAGCAAGGTCCGCATCAATGATTCCTTCTAACTTCCGAAAAAGAGTGCCGCTGGCAGCGCGCCGACTACGGCGCCCGACAGACATGTTGCAAGCGTTCCTGCAATCAAGGTCTTCCATGCCAATTCCAAAAACGTCGTCCGACGCTCAGGTTCAATGATCGAAAGACCGCCGATCAGAATTCCGATCGATCCGAAATTCGCAAATCCGCAAATGGCATGCGCTGTGATCATGCTACTGCGGGGGGATAGGCCTTCGCCGCCCTCGCCCGCCAATTGCAGGAAGGCGACGAATTCAGTGAGGACGGTTTTGATCCCGATCAGAGAGCCTGACTGCGCCGCTTCCGCCATCGGGACGCCCACCATGTACATAATTGGCGCAAACACCCATCCGAGCACGCGTTCAATTGACAGCGGCGCCCCCATGACGTCCGGCAATGCCGCTAATCCAGCGTTTGCAAGGAATAGAAGCGCGAAGGCTGCGATCAACATGGTCACGATATTGGCGAGGATTTTCAGCCCGTCCGACGCCCCTGTCGCAAACGCATCCATCGTTGATTGATACTCAAAGTCTGGTTCATGCGCGCGCAGCTTTGAATCAACCTTTTCAGGGATCATCACCAAAGCCAGTGCAACGGCAGCTGGTGCAGCAATCAGAGATGCCGCGAGGAGTTGTCCGAGTGCGTTTGGCAAAACGTCTTGAAGAAACACGCCATACAGCACGAGAACACTGCCAGCGACGGTCGCGAAGCCTGCCACCATCAAGATGAAAATCTCTGACCGCGTCATACCTTTGAGGTACGGCTTCACCAGAACGGGCGCTTCTGTCATGCCCATGAACACATTCGCTGATACGGCAAGCGACGTTGCGCCACCTAAGCCCATCAAGCGTCGAAAAATTGTCGCGAAGCCTTTGGTAACCCATCGCAGGATGTGCCAGTGCCAGAGCATTGCTGAGAGCGCCGCAACGACAATGATCAATGGTAGCAGATGGACGGCGAAGATCGGTCCGGCTTGCCCAGTAAGCTCTTCCCATCCTGCTTGCGTACCAAAGGTCGGGCCAAAAACGAATTGTGTGCCATATGCTGTGGCTGCGATCAGACTATCGACGACAATATTTGCAGCGAAGAGCGCCTCACGGATAATTGGAATGCCAAACAAAATGAGCGCAAACGCGAATTGAATGCCGATAGCGCCTAAAACGATTTTCCAAGGAAAGGACTTCTTGTTTTCGGATAAGCCCCACGCCAGGCCAAAAATCAAAGCGATTCCCAGAAATGCGCGTGCATTATCCCAACCCCATTCCATTGGCAGACCCTCATCTGTTGTTTCAAAATCACGACGCGAAGCATAGGGACAGGTGTGACAAGTCCTAGCGTCAAGCGCAAGAGCCTGCTTTCCAAGACG
>JBCBQS010000056.1:0-13800 GCA_039820085.1 Pseudomonadota bacterium | reverse complement strand
CGCAGACCCCCTGGGCCCGGTTCTTTAATCTGCAAATATAGACGCACGCCTTCATCCGGTTGGACATTGATGACGAGGCGATTGGACTGGGTTCCAACCTCGCCGAACATCGAGTGTGGTGTTTCCCGGAACTGAACAACAATCTCAGAATGGCGCGCTTTCATGCGCTTGCCGGTTCGCAAGTAAAATGGCACGCGCGCCCAACGCCAATTATCAATCGCGGCCTTGATCGCAACGAAGGTCTCTGTGCCGCTCTCATGACCAAGTTCTTCGAGATAGCCAGGGACAGCTTCGCCGTGGACCGCGCCTTTGACATACTGAGCGCGAACCGTGTTTTTGCTAGCTTTCTCGGCCGAGATCGGACGCAGGGCCTCGAGCACTTTGATCTTTTCGATCCGGATCGCATCGCCATCAATCGAATTCGGTGGCTCCATCGCGATCAGACAGAGCAATTGCAAAAGGTGGTTCTGGACCATATCGCGCAAGGCACCCGAGCCATCATAATAGCCGGCGCGATCGCCAACGCCATAATGCTCAGCGACCGTGATTTGGATGTGGTCAATCGCGGTGCGGTTCCAAAGCGGTTCAAACAATGAGTTGGCGAACCTAAGAACCATTAGGTTTTGGACCGTCTCCTTACCGAGATAATGATCGATCCGATAAATGCACTCCTCTCGGAAAACAGCGCCAACGCCGGCATTAATGGTGTGGGCCGAATTCAAATCGGTTCCGATCGGCTTTTCCAACACAACCCGAGCATCCGGTGTGTTGAGGTTTGCACGCCCCAACGCTTCACAGATGGGGACATAAATTTTTGGCGTAACTGCGAGATAGAAGACAAGCGGGCGATTGTCCTGAAGCGTCAGTAGCCCTTTCAGCACATCCCAGTCGGCATCTGCTTGAGTCGCGTCCATCGCAACATAGCTGAGATGGCGTTCGAACTTTTCCCACTCTGAGGCGTCAATTGAATCGGCCGTCGCCTCCTCACACGCCTCATGCGCAAATTTGTGGAACGCGGCATCATCCATCTTAGACCGGGACACACCAATGATGCGCGAGTCCGCGGGTATCTGCCCATCTAGCCAACGGTGATAAAGGGCCGGCAAGAGCTTCTTATGGGCTAAATCACCTGTGCCACCGAAGATAACGATGTCGAACGAACCGACGGGAATAAACTCCGCCATACCGCTCCCTTCTCAAGCAACGAATCTTTGCGTCCGTATGCGCGTACGTGACAGCGGTGTCAATGTGTCATTCGCGCTGGCGTCTTCGTCTTTTTGCAAGACGGGTTACAAAAATGACCCCGGCCGCATATCGACCAGGGCCATATTGTAATGTTTGCGACTTAGTTTCGCGATTTATCGACCAAACGGTCATTCTGCGCCCAGTGCATCATGCTGCGCAGTTTTTCACCAACTTCTTCGATTAAGTGGTCGTTTGTCCGCGCGCGCATGGCGTGGAAAGACGGTGCGCCCGCTTGATTTTCCAGGACCCAATCGCGTGCAAATTTGCCCGACTGGATATCGTCCAGAACTTTCTTCATCGCTTTCTTGCTCTCGCTGTCCACAACGCGAGGTCCCGAGACATACTCACCGTATTCAGCGGTATTTGAGATCGAATAATTCATGTTTGCGATGCCGCCTTCATAAATTAGATCAACGATCAGCTTAGTTTCGTGCAGGCACTCAAAGTAAGCCATCTCTGGCGCATACCCCGCTTCGACGAGCGTCTCGAACCCAGCCTTGATGAGCTCAACGATGCCGCCACACAGAACCGCTTGTTCGCCGAAAAGGTCAGTCTCTGTTTCTTCTTTGAACGAGGTTTCGATGACGCCGGCTCGCGTGTTTCCGATGCCTTTAGAGTAAGACAAAGCCACGTCCTTAGCCGTCCCTGTGGCATCTTGATGGATCGCGACCAAGCCCGGCAACCCAAAGCCCATCTGATACTGCGCCCGTAGCGTATGACCTGGCCCTTTTGGAGCAGACAAAGACACATCTACACCGGCCGGTGGTCGGATGAGATTATAGTGAATGTTAAAACCATGCCCAAACATGATGTGTTGACCGTCTCGAACATGCGGCTCGATTTCGTTGGCCCATAGCACCGCCTGCTTTTCATCCGGCACGAGGATCATCACAATATCAGCCCATTGAGTGACCTCGCTTGGGCTCATAACTGTTAGCCCTTCGGCTTCTGCTTTCGGTTTTGATCGTGACGTTGGCTGCAAGCCGATCCGGACATCGACGCCATTGTCTTTCAGGTTCAAGGCATGCGCGTGACCTTGGCTGCCATAGCCGACCACTGCAACTTTCTTGCCTTGGATGAGCGCGAGATCCGCGTCTTGCTCATAGTAAATGTTCATCTCAGAGATACTCCTTGGAGGGTCATTTGTGCGGCGTCTAAAGCCGGTTTGGTCTGGTGTGAGGCGAGGATGTCGAGGCGGTGTCCGCGGCGCATCAGCGATTGCTCAAGCATTCGTATTTGGCCCAGTCCTGCGGCGTCAATTGCGCCGACATTGGTTAGGTCGAGCGTGCAATCGCCTGTCTTCTTCGCGACGATTTTAAAGGCCTCTCTTATGTCTTGGCGCTGCGCCACGACAAGATCGCCTGACAGCTTAATGGCATTTGGCGCAGCCGGTTCAGCCACAACCGCTTGTACAGATTTTACGCGCCCCGCCCGTTTCAAAACGCCCAATCGTCGATGAATAAGCGCGGCGAAGTCTTTTCCATCATTCCAGTAGCGCCGCCAAAGGGCGGGCTCTGCAAAGATCCGCCAAATCCATTCAAGACCCGCGCGCGAGACCCATCCGGGTGCGCGCCGAATGGTGCCGGCAGCAAAATCTACAACCGCCCCCAGATGCGCAATCACTGGTGCGTCGAGGTGGGCGAGATTGTGCTCAATCCATGCTTGTCCTTTGGCTGCGCCAAGCGAAACAATGATAAAATCAGCCTGGGCGGCGTTGATTTTATGTCGAATGTCCGCGGTGCTCATGCTCTGAACGTCGCCAAAGCCGGGATTGTGCCAGCCCGCGCAAATCAAGCGACCATTCTCTCTTTCGACGGTCCGACCCGCTGCTTCGGCAGCGCCCTCGCGACCGCCAAAGAAGAAGATGCGAATGGGGCGCGCGTTTTGGTCCGTGTCGCTGCGCAGGCGCTCGTACAGATCTGCCCCCGCAACGCGTTCCCGCAATGGCATACCCAGCTGTTTCGCAAGCCACACCACAGGCGCACCATCTGCCAGGCTGAGATCGGCATTGATGATTTGACGCATTATTTCTTTGTCTTTCAGCGCTCGTACCAACCAATTCACGTTCGGGGTGACAAAAGACAGGCGCGTCCGTGTTTCGACCGCTTGCTCAACCAGGCGCGCCGCCTCGTCGAGCGTGACATTGTCTAATGGCATCCCAAGAATAGCCCAGACGTCGCGGTCGAATGCGCTGCTCATCCTTTTTCCGCACCCCGCTTAATGGAGAGCACACCTGTGCGGCTGACTTCGACGAGACCAAGCGGGTCCATAAGCGCGCAAAACTGATCAACCTTATCGCTCGCGCCGGTGAGTTCAAAGATGAAGCTCTTATTCGTCGTATCGATCACTCGCGCCCGAAAGATCTCTGCGATCCTTAAGGCTTCGACGCGCTTCTCTCCTTCGCCCGCGACTTTGATCAGTGCCAATTCTCGCTCAAGTCCGCGCTTGGACTTGGTAATATCCGTCACACTCGCCACAGGGACCAGACGCAGCAATTGCGCTTCGATCTGTTCCAGCGTGTGCGCGGTCCCGGCTGTGACAATCGTGATCCGAGACCGATGCCGATCGCGATCAACCTCGGCGACCGTCAAGCTCTCGATATTGTACCCTCGTGCAGAAAACAGCCCAACGACACGGCCGAGTACACCTGGTTCATTGTCGACAATGATTGCCAGCGTTCGGCGCTCGTCATCTTCTTCGACATGGCTCATATCATAAGCGCTGGCGGGATTATCGCTCACTGCACGGTCTCCTTGCGCTCTCCGAGATTGATCCCAGGGCGGCGTGATTTGAGAATAGACTTTAAGGTATCGGCGCGCTTCACCGCCTCACTGCGATGGTCCATGCGCTGATCATCGTAGCGATCAATAACGAGGTCGCGACGACGCGGATCGAGATGAGCTTGCAACTCTGAAACGAGCAAACGCCGACAATCATCGATGAATTCCGCGCTATTGTCAGCCGTTGGACCGCCTTGGCGGCTAAGCGCTTCCACTTCGTAATAGGCAAACATCAGCGCGTCTAAAACCGGCGGTCGTGATCCGCGATATGCGCCCTCCTTTTCCCCGCCCTTGCTCGCTGGATCGATATTGGGGAAGAACAAACGTCCACGTTCGACCAAGGAGGATAGCGCAAGCATTACGTTTACACGTTGTTGGAAAAAGCTCGCATCATTTGCCTGATGTTGCCGGGTGCGTGCGAACATTGCAGCGCGATTTAGCGTATCGATGCAAGCATTGCCCCAGGCCAGACTTTGTGAGTCCAAACCGTGGCGCAAGTTTTCCATCTGTATCGCGCGCTGCTTGCGCGTTTCGTTCCGGCTAATAATCGCACCAAACATCGCCACCCCTGCAGAGAGGAGCGCAATCACAATCTCAAGATGGTTTTGTAACCACACGAATAGGTTCTCCAGGCCCATACTGACCCCCTTACTCATGGCGCTTCTGCCAGAGGCGAGGCGCATGGGAAAGAGAGCAGATGTCATCAAACGAGCTTTCTTCCCGCCTCATCGATCTCATCCCCCGTGATTTCTGACAAGATCATCTCATTGTGCGCGGCGCCTGAAGGGATCATCGGTAGACAATTCTCGGCTTTCGTCACACGGCAATCGAAGACGACCGGGCCATCAAAATCGATCATTTCTTGGATCTTGGCATCGAGCTCGCCTGGGTCATCACACTCCAAGCCAAGCGCGCCATAGGCTTCCGCCAGTTTCACAAAATCCGGCAAACTCTCTGAATAAGAGTGAGAATAGCGTTCGCCATGCAGCAATTCCTGCCATTGGCGCACCATGCCCATCCACTCATTGTTGAGAATGAAGATTTTGATTGGTAAATCGTGTTGAACGGCGGTCGAGAGCTCTTGCAGCACCATCTGAACTGAGGCCTCGCCAGCAATATCGATGACCAAGCCGTCGCGATGAGCTGCTTGAATGCCCACAGCCGCGGGCAAGCCATATCCCATGGTTCCGAGCCCTCCGCTCGTCATCCAGCGATTGGGTTCTTCAAAATGATAGTGCTGCGCGGCCCACATTTGGTGCTGGCCCACCTCGGTTGAGATATAGGTCTCGCGATCTTTGGTGAGTTCGTACAAGCGCTCGATCGCATATTGCGGTTTGATCTCATGATCGCTGCCCGCATACGCAAAACATTTACGCGCGCGCCAGTCATCGATTTGCGCTTTCCAGTCTGAGATATCTTGAGACTTTGTTTTGCCCCAGGCCTTTATCAAGGCATTCAAGGCCTGACCTGCATCAGCAATCACCGGAACATCGGCGCGGATCACTTTGTTGATCGAGCTCGGGTCAATATCGATATGAATCTTCTTTGAGCCTGGCGAAAACGCATCGATGCGCCCGGTGACGCGATCATCAAACCTGGCCCCGACGCAGATCATCAAATCACAATCATGCATGGCATTGTTTGCTTCATATGATCCATGCATGCCCAGCATACCGAGCCAGTCTTTGTGACTGGCGGGGAATGCGCCAAGCCCCATCAAGGTTGAGGTGACAGGAAACCCTGTAACGGCTTGAAGCTGGCGCAACGCTTCGGACGCTTCTGGCCCCGCATTGATGACGCCGCCACCGGTATAGAAAACCGGCTTACGCGCCTTTTTCATCAGCGTAATGGCTTGCTTGATTGCTTTTGGATCAGGGTCCGTTTGAGGATTATAGGTCGCCTTTCGGATACCCTTACTGGAAACATAGGTTCCGGTCGCGAATTGAATGTCTTTTGGGATATCAATGACCACTGGCCCGGGGCGTCCTGTCGTGGCGATCAAAAACGCTTCATGAATGGTGCGCGCCAGGTCGTTGACGTCCATGACCAAATAATTGTGCTTCGCACAACAGCGCGTAATCCCGACCGTATCGCACTCTTGGAATGCATCTGTACCGATCAAGTGCGTGGGCACCTGCCCGGTAATAACGACCATCGGGATCGAATCCATCATTGCATCCGTAATCGGCGTGACCATGTTCGTTGCACCTGGGCCCGATGTCACCAGAGCCACACCCGCGCGTCCCGTAGACCGGGCATAGCCCTCAGCCGCGTGCCCGGCCCCTTGCTCATGACGCACGAGGACGTGCTGGATAGATGGTTCTGCGAAGAGCGCATCATAGATTGGGAGGACGGCCCCACCAGGATATCCGAACATCACATCCACACCCTGTTCCTTCAGCGCAGTGATGACAATTTCCGCGCCAGTCATTTGGCGGGTTTCAGTCTTGGCTTTCGCTTGGGTCTGCATGTCCATGATTGGGGTCCTTGAAGGTTTGCAGGGTTAAAATTGCTGGATGAAGTTAAAAAAAAGGGCCTCCGAAAAGAGACCCTGTTACAAGCACCTGCGACTGACGGTGTGTGGAACGTCAGCGCAGGTGCCTAATAACGAGTACGACTGTTGGACGCATGAAGCGTTTCCTCCCAAAAGTTGATACGGGGCATAACTTACCCATTAGGAGCCGTCAACCTCCTTATAAAGGGCAAGAATTACCCGTAATCGATCCTGCAAGTCGAGACTTGGAATCCTTGGCCAAAATGGAAATTGTCGTCCAATCCAGGTGAATTGTCGCTTCGCGTAACGTCTCGTATCGCGCTTTGCATTCTCCGCGGCCGCCTCGGCAGTCATCTCCCCGCGCAGGTATGCGATTAACCAAGGAACGCCATGCGCCTTCATGACCGGAAGATCACTGGCGAGGTTCTGAGCGGCCAGATGACGGGCCTCTTCCATCGCGCCTTCCATCAGCATACCTTCAAACCGGCGATCAATCCGCGAATAAAGCCGGGCGCGCGCTGGCGTCAGCGCCACGCCTAACCACTCCCCCTCAGCGAGAATAGGTCGGTCCCTCTTGCCTTGAAAGCTTGAGATTGACCGACCTGTCGCCAGCCAGACCTCGAGCGCGCGGGCAAGCCGCTGGCGATCCCCCTCGCCTAATCGCTCAGCTGTCTCATAATCAACTTCAGTGAGCTTCTCACGCACAGCGGCCACCCCGCCTTGTTTGAGCAACTCATTCACTTCAGATCGAACGTCTTCTGGCACTGGCGGGATACGCGATAAGCCTTCGACCAAGGCGAGATGATACAGACCGGTCCCCCCGATAATGATCGGCACTTTCCCACGCCGCTGAACTTTCGAAACTATCGGTTTGACGTCCTCTAGCCATTTGCCAGTCGAATAGCGCTCGCTGGCGGAGACCGTTCCAAATAGGTGGTGCTCAACCCCGTTCATTTCAGTTGCGGCTGGGCGGGCAGAGACAACGCGAAGATCTCGATAAACCTGCATTGAATCAGCATTGATAACCTCACCCCCGATGCGTTTGGCCAGCGCAATTGACAATGCTGACTTCCCACTTGCGGTCGGACCATGAATAAGGATTGCAGGCTTCATGAATTCAGTCGTAAGAAGCAGGCTTCACCCCGTAAAGGCAGGAATGCTGCGATGCCCGACAATTCACCACGGTCTTCTCATGTCGCAACCGCTGTGGCCCCTGTAAGCTTCGGTTTCATGCGTCTTGGCTCGCTCTTGGAAGCGGCCTGCGAAAATGCAGGTCTTGTTCAAACGAGCCACGTTCGCTTGCTGGGGACAGAAGAAAAGTGGGCGGCGGTCGAGATCGCGGTGGCGATTGGAGAGGCTCCGATCGACGAAACCCGGGCGTCCTTACGAGCGTCGTTTGATGGCATCGCCGATATTGCGCTCATTCCAGCGCGCAATCGAAAGAAGCGTCTTTTGGTCTCGGACATGGATTCCACCATCATCGAGCAAGAATGTCTCGACGAACTTGCCGCTTATGCTGGGCTGAAAGACGAAATCGCGGCGATCACAGCGCGCGCTATGGCTGGTGAACTCGACTTTGAAGGCGCTTTGACGGAGCGGGTTGGAAAACTGAAAGGCCTGTCCCTCGATGCCTTGCAACAATGCTATGATGAGCGGATCACCCTAATGCCAGGGGGGCAAACACTTACCGCCACGATGACAGCCAATCGCGGATACTGTTTACTCGTCTCAGGTGGCTTCACCTTCTTCACATCGCGCGTTGCCTCCATTGCAGGTTTTCATGGTGATCGAGGCAACACACTGATCGATGACGGCGACGCGTTAACCGGTGATGTCGGTCGTCCAATCCTTGGCCGCGAAGCCAAACTCGATGCGCTTGATGATGCGGCCTATGCCAATGGGTTAAACCGCCAAGATGCGCTCGCAATCGGCGACGGCGCAAATGATCTTGCGATGATTGAAGCTGCCGGTCTTGGGCTCGCGGTTCATGCCAAGCCGGTTGTTGCTGAGGCTGCAGATGCTGCGATCAATCTCACGGACTTGACGACCGCGCTTTACTTTTCAAGGCTACACAGACAGTGAGATCGTTTGGCGCGAATAACCTAACCGCGCACGTCGATATCGATCGCTTGGAACATGGTTTGTGACCGGCGATACACCCGCAGCAGCAAGGGCTGTCCCTCACGCGCCCGAGCCGCGTCCATGGCCACCAATGCATCCTCTGGTGTCTCAACGGTCTCAAACGCCATTTCCATGACGACGTCGCCTTTACGAAGCTTGCCAAAGCTTGGTCCGCGCGGAGAAACTGACCTCACTAACACGCCATTGATATCGTTCGGGATGCGATAGCGGCGGCGGTCTGTTTCAGACAATTCGACAAAATCGACGCCGAGTGGATTGTCCGTCAGCGTGCTATCCGTCTCGATGATATCTTCTTTGTCGTCTTCATCCCCAGCATTCAGTTCGCCAAGCTCAAACGAAACAATCCGGGTCCGGCCATCACGGACCAATTCAACATTGACGGTTTTGCCAATCTCCGTGTCTGCAACGATCCGGCTCAATGCCCGCTCATCTGTCACCGGGCGTCCATCAAACTGAAGGATTAGATCGCCAACCTCAAAATCCGCCCCCGAAGCAGGGCCATCATCGGTGATCCGCGTTAGGATCACACCGGTTCCCTCTTCAAGTCCATAAGCTTTTGCGAGATCGCGATCGGCATTCTGGATGTTGACACCAAACCAACCCCGCCGTGCTTTTCCAAACTCGATCAACTGTCCGCTTATTTGCTGCGCAAGATTGGACGGGATGGAAAAACCCAGCCCAACCGAGCCGCCCGTCGGCGTGATAATTGCGGTATTCACCCCGAGCACTTCGCCATTCAGGTTGAACAAAGGTCCGCCAGAATTTCCGGAGTTAATTGCCGCATCCGTTTGGATGTAATTGTCATAGTTTCCTGACTGGATATCGCGATTACGGGCCGAGACAATTCCGACAGAAACGGATCCACCGAACCCAAATGGATTACCAATCGCCATGACCCAGTCACCGACTTGCGCGGCTTCACTGTCTGCCCAATCAACAAATGGGAATGGATCCTCCTGTTCGACTTTAAGAACCGCGATATCGGTTGCCTCATCCGTTCCGATCAGTTCGGCACGCAGCGTCCGACCATCAGAGAACACCGCGTTGATTTCATCGGCGCCGCTGATCACATGATCATTGGTGATGATCAGACCATCTGCGGAAATCACAAAGCCGGAGCCAAGCGCACCTTCTTGGCTAAAGCCTTCGGGGTCCCGTCCGAAAAAGGGATTAAACTCGCTCAGGGGTTCACCATCCTCAAACATCGGTAAATCATTGGCGATGACTTTCGATGTCGTGATATTCACGACAGCAGGCATCAAACGCTTGGAGAGTTCGGTAAAACTGTCCGGTCGCGTTTGTTGATCCGTCTGAGCAGACGGGGTCGACAGAGAGTCTTGCGCCGCGATGGGCATCGCAACCAGCAACCCTAAAGCGAATGCAGATACAGTACGGCGCATTAAACTCGTTCTCCTCACGTAGAGAGCTTCACTTTATACTCAACTAGGGCGTTATCTGGGCATGGCGCAAGGTTTATCACCCGCCAAATCTCACCATAACATAAAGCAGTATCGCCCCAATCGCCATGGACCACAGACCAGATTGACGAATGGTCGCTTCTGGCATCTCAGCTAACCACGCCCCAAAGCGTTTCATTGCGGCGGGCGCGCCCGCATAGATCGCGCCTTCCATAAGGAACCACAGCCCGATACCTGCAAGAATAATGGTGAGCATTTTAAAGCCGCTCCCGAATCAAACGCCCCGCCGCAGCATAAGCTGGACGGGGCGCATTGGATATGGGGTGGTCAAATCTAGCGCCGCGCGACGCCGTTGACCCGAGCCTGTTCAATAAACTCATCGCATAGACCGAGATTATCGGGCCCAACGACGAGCTGTGTGCCTTGCGTGAACGCCTGCTCGCACGCAATCAAGGCACGCTGGAAGCGGAAGAACTCACGATCCTGCTCATAAGCTTGAGCATAGATCTCGTTCCGTTGCGCGTCGCCTTCACCGCGTATTTGCTCAGACTCACGACGGGCCTCAGCAAGCAGGACGGTCCGCTCACGTTCGGCTTCCGCACGAACAAGCTTGGCGCGTTCGTCACCTTCAGCGCGAATCTGCTCGGCTTGCTGATTACGGGTTGCCGCCATCCGGTCAAAGACGCGCTGAGATACGTCTGGTGGAAGATCCACGCGTTTGATCCGAACGTCGATAATATCGATACCGCGACCGGCGATCGCATTGCTAAGGCTATCACGGATCTCGTCCATCAGCTGTGAGCGCTGACCTGAGATGATCTCTTCCGGCAACTGGCTACCCAGTGCGTTCCGGATCGCTGTGTCGGTGAACCGTAGAAGCTGGTTCTGTGCTTCACGTTGTGTTCCCAAGCGCTGATAGAATGCGAGAGGTTCAGCAATCCGCCACCGCACGAAAGCATCAACGATAAGCTGTTCTTGGTTCGACGCGAAGACTTCAATGTCCGGCACGTCCAGTCCCAGATTGCGTTTGTCATATGTAACAACAGACTGAACGAATGGGATTTTGAACTTCAAGCCTGCTTCATCTGTACCGGGCTCGTTATACGCTTCGACCGCCGCACCAACTTGCAACACCAATGATTGTTGGCGTTGGTCGACGATGAAGAAGGAATTCAGAACCGCTACTAGCGCGACGATGATTCCAACAATACCAATAATTCCAAAGGGTTTCATGATTAGTTCCCTCCGCTGCGATTGACGCGGTCAAGCGGCAAGTAAGGTACAGCACCTGAGTCACTGTCGAGGATCAGTTTATCGGTACGATTAAGCACACGCTCCATCGTCTCGAGATACATCCGCTCGCGCGTCACTTGAGGCGCTTTTTGATACTCAGTTAGAATTTGCACGAAGCGGTCGGCTTCACCGGTTGCGTCCGCAATCACACGGTCACGATAGGCTTGGGCGTCCTGCAAGATTTGCTGGGCTTCACCACGCGCCCGCGGGACAATGTCATTGGCGTACCGATTGGCTTCCTGGACCAAACGTTCAGCGTCCTGACCGGCATTAATAACGTCGATGAAGTCATTTCTCACCGGTGCCGGCGCTAAAGCTTCCTGGATTTCGACGTTCTCAATCGTCACACCAGCACCATAGTCGGCCAGCAGAGCTTGCAATTGATCCCGGACGGTGTTTGCGATCTCGCCACGACCTGTCGTCAGGACCGCATCTAGCGTAGATTTGCCAACAACCTCGCGCATCACGCTTTCCGCAGCCGCTTTCACCAGCGGCGTGCCATTGTCGATGTTGAGAATAAAGTTCTCGGGGTTTTCGCCGTCATAGAACCAGAACACGCGGAACTGGACATCAACAATGTTCTCATCGCCGGTTAGCATCAGGCTTTCGCCCTGGTTGATCCCAACCTGGGTTTCCTGTTGACGCTCTGATGGCAAGAGTTCGTGCGTTTCGATAGGCGCAGGCAAGTGGACGTGCAGACCCGGAGCGAAGTTCTTTTGATACTCGCCAAACCGGAACACGGCTGCCCGCTCGCCTTCGTCGACGATTACGACGCCAGTCGCAAGCCAAGAAATCAGGGCAACGACGCCAAGCACGATGAAGCCACCGGGTCCGAGACTTGGCGGACGTCGTCCACCTCCGCCGCCATTGCCGCGACCTCTACGGGTAAAGCGCTCCTGCATCTTACGCATTTGCTCTTCGATATCGCTGCCGCCACCTTGGCCGCCACCGCCACCGCCGCCACCGGGACGTCCCCAGGGCGAACCGCCATTTCCGTTTCCTCCAGAACCGCCGCTGCCCCAAGGACCGCCATTGGTCTTTGGGGGCTCATCGCCGTTTCCGCTATTATCGTTCCAGGGCATTGCCCCTCCTTCTGGTCACACCAGGTCACTGGCTTTTTAACTGGTTGGTGCCTATGTGCGTTCGAATGGCCCCTTCATCAAGGACGTAGCCCATGTTTTGGGATAAGAAAGAGCGTAATTCCTTATCAGATGCGACAATCCGCGCTGCCCTTGGGACACCAGATTGGTTGTCGGGCGTACGAATCGGCGATGAGGGACGTGTGACTCTCATCATTGAGGCCGACTCATCGGACCTGCAAACCGCTGAAGCAAGACGGCTTGAGGCAGAAGCATTGGCGGTGCAAATCGATGGGGTTTCTGAAGTTAAATCAGTGCTTACGTCGGAAGCCGAGCCGGGTGCTTCCGACCCCGCATCGGTGCCGCCACTTGCAACGCACGGCGCCTCGCGACGCGTTCGCAAAGGCGCGCGCCTATCTGATGAAGCGTTGAACCAAGGCCAGCCCGAGCAAACCGCACAAATTCCACCGGTCCCGGGAATTTCGCGTATCCTTGTCATCGCGAGCGCAAAAGGCGGAGTTGGCAAATCAACGGTCGCGGTGAACCTCGCAGCGAGTTATGCCCGACAAGGCCTTCGCGTTGGGATTCTCGATGCTGACATCTATGGCCCCTCAATTCCAACAATGCTTGGCGTGACCGATACCAGCCCGGCCACCAATGCAGACGGAAAACTCGTTCCGGTCGCCGCTCATGGGATCGAAACGCTCTCTATCGGGTATCTCACCGATCCAGATGCGCCGATGATTTGGCGCGGTCCAATCGTTCAATCAGCGATCACCCAGATGTTGAATGATGCAACTTGGGGCACGCCAGACGATCCGCTCGATCTTCTCATCATCGACACCCCTCCCGGCACCGGCGAAGCACAGCTTACATTGGCGCAGCGCGTGCCGGTCTCTGCCGCAGTGATCGTAACGACCCCTCAGGAGGTCGCGCTCGCTGATGTCAGGCGCGGCGCAGCGATGTTCGCCAAAACACATGTCCCTGTGCTCGGCATCGTCGAAACGATGAGTTGGTTTGAAGATCCTGCAGGCAATCGTCATGCTCTCATGGGCGACGGGGGCGGCGAACAAATGGCGCGGCAGCTTGGTTTGCCATTGCTCGCGCAGATTCCTCTCATTCAAACGATACGAGAGGGAGGAGATTCAGGTGTTCCAGCGGCTCTAATGGACGAAGCCGTCACGGCTCTGTTCTTCAATGCAGCACGGGAAATCGCTTTGAGTCTGGACGCAATACAATCCAAGGTAGCACCGGCCATAATTTTCCACGATTAAAGCTCATATTCGGTCAAATTTGATCGACCCATTGAACCATGATTTCGGACTTTCTCGGTAGGCATGGTCTCAAGG
>JBCBQS010000055.1:0-13806 GCA_039820085.1 Pseudomonadota bacterium | reverse complement strand
TTCGTATGGGCTGTAGGACAGGATGGTCTTGAAGTCGGTCTCACTCTCCAGCGGGTTCCCCCATTCAGGCCATTCCGGCGGTGTCAGCGGCAGCGTATCATCTGACATCGTATTGATGACGTCGACAAATGGCCTGAATGGGGCAACCCGCTGACCAGCGCGGAAGACTATGACACGATCTTGGCCTACAGCCCGTATGATCAAACAACGGACTTATTTTATCCGGCAATGCTCATCACTGGCGGTCTGAGCGATCCGCGTGTGACCTATTGGGAACCGAGCAAATGGGCCGCGAAGCTGCGCCACGAAGCGCCGGATGCAGGGCCTTACTTCCTGCGGATCAATATGGAAGCCGGTCATGGCGGCGCCTCAGGGCGATTTGAGGGCCTGAAAGAAACCGCACTCGAGTTCGCCTTTGCGCTCGCAGCGGTGGATAAAGCTGGCGACGTAGAGCTGGATTAAAGGAGCGGCTTGCCGAGGCTTGCGCGGTCTTGCACCGCGTAGCCAAGGGCTTGGTAGAATCCGATCACATCCGAATTTGAACTGCGGACCTGCAGATTGAGTTTCGGGCAGCCAAGCGTCCGCAAACCTGTTTCGGCTTGTTGCATGAGCAGCGTCGCGATCCCCATCCGCCGGCAACTCTTGGCCACGGCCAGTTTGTGAACCCATCCGCGAACGCCGTCATAACCCACAAGTACGGTCCCAACCACGCTTCCGCTTATTGATGCGACATAGAACATGTCAGGTTGAACCCGTAATTTACGTGCAATCACTTCGGCGAAATCGTTATAGCTCGGCTCATCGGGAAACGCGTCCTCCCATAGCCGTACCACCCGATCGTAATCCGACGACTGATAGGATCGAATAGTTACCGCGTTAGCCATGTCATCTGCCTTATTGAGTTCAATTAAAGAGAAACGCAGCCATCTCCAAAAAAATTCGAGCCCCAATCTTTCGACCGGGGCTCGTTTAAGTCTTCTTCCAGACGCTTAGTGCAGGAACTCAAACAGCCCTGCTGCGCCCATACCGCCACCGATACACATGGTGACAACACCATACTTGGCTTTGCGGCGTTGGCCTTCCATCAGAATAGAACCGGTGCAACGCGCGCCCGTCATCCCAAATGGGTGACCGATCGAGATCGATCCACCATTCACATTGTATTTCTCAGGATCAATGCCGAGATGATCGCGGCAATAGAGGCACTGCGATGCAAATGCTTCGTTCAATTCCCAGAGATCGATGTCGTCCACGGTCAGACCGTGACGCTCGAGCAGGCGCGGGACGGCTTTGACGGGGCCAATGCCCATCTCGTCTGGATCAACACCGCCAACATTGAAGCCCATGAAGCGACCCATAGGCGACAGACCGCGTCGTGACGCTTCTTCGGCTTCCATAACCACAACCGCAGCTGCGCCATCAGAGAGCTGAGAGGCGTTACCGGCGGTGATGTACTTGCCCTCTTGGACTTTCATCCCATTGCGGAACACAGGTGGTAGGCCCGCCAGAGCCTCAGCCGTTGTACCCGGACGGTTACATTCGTCCCGATCGACAACGACATCCTGATAGCTCTCTTCGCCGGTCTCTTTGTTGACCAGTTTCATCCGCGTTTCGAGTGGCGCGATCTCTTCAGCCATGTAGCCGTTTTTCTGGAATTCAGCGGTCCGGCGCTGAGACTCAGCAGAATACTCATCCTGGTACTCACGGCTGATGCCGTAACGATCCGCAACGATTTCAGCGGTTTCGATCATCGTCATCCAGATCGCTGGCCATTGCTGCATGAGCTGATCTTCGGTGTAGCGGTGCAGGTTCATGTGACCCGAGCGCGAGACCAGTGAGAGGCTTTCAACTCCGCCGCCAATCGCGACGGGGGCGCCTTCATTGATGACCGTATGAGCCGCATTCGCAACCGCTTGGAGTCCAGACGAACAGAACCGGTTGATCGTCGCACCTGATGTTGAGCTTGGGCAGCCGGCCCAGAGCGCAGCATTGCGGGCCACATTGTGACCGGTGGCGCCTTCTGGTTGGGCTGAGCCAAGATAGACATCTTCTACAGCTTCCGGCTCGACATTGGCGCGAGCGAGCGCGTGCTTAATGGCATGTCCGGCCATGGTAATGCCGTGGGTGTCATTGAGAGACCCGCGGCCAGTTTTGGCCAGACCTGTGCGTGCGTAGGATACGATAACGGCTTCACGCATAATGATTTAACTCCCGTAAGTGGTCTGTGTTGCGGCGCACCCTACTGAAGCGAGCAGGCCCCGGCTAGGGGTAACGTTGACGTAAAGTGGAAGGACGTCGCGGAAACCTCTTCACGAAGCGGTGAATTGCGCTTAGCGTCCGACAAAACAAAGGGGAGATCACACCATGGGTGTATTCAAATTCGCGTTGAGCAGAGGCAAGGAAATCATTGCCGACCGTAACAAAGTCGCCGAAAAAGCCATACGAAAAGAGGTTGAGGATCTCGGCTTAGACGATGATCTCGGCGGAGATTTCAAAGTCACAGTCGACGGCAAACAGGTCAAGCTCGAAGGCAAAGTGCCAGACCAAGAAACCAAAGAAAAACTGATCCTCGCGGCGGGCAATGTCAGCGGCATTGGCGAAGTCGATGATTCCATGAAGGTCAAATCGAAAGCCAAGGTCGGCGAGTCGGTGTTTCACACAGTAAAGTCAGGCGACTCATTGTCTAAAATTGCTAAAAAGTATTATGGCGACGCGATGCGCTATCCTGATATTTTTGATGCAAACACGCCAATGCTCAAACACCCGGATAAGATTTATCCAGGGCAAGTGCTGCGCATTCCTGGCGCTTAAAGAAAGGCACCGCCTAACATGTTGAGAGTTTTTGTTGCGTCCATTGTCTCACTCGGATTATTCGCATGTGCCGATATCGGCCTGTCTCAAGGCGGTGATGGCGAGAAAGCAACAGACTATTATCGCCCGGGCGACGTGCCACCTGAGAGCGCGGACCTCAGCCGGGGAGACGTTCCGCGCGACGGGTATGGTCGGCCTTATACATATGAAGGTCTCGGCGCCCCCCTGCCCGCATTCACCGGAACGCTTGCGAGCGGCGCAAGTTTTTCAACCCGTGTGTTGAAAGGGCGTTGGACGGTCATCGAAGTGTGGGGCATCTGGTGCCATGATAGCCGCAATGACGCGAAATACGCGGCGGAGCTCTCACGCGTTTTGGCGCAAGATCCAGACGTCGATTTCATGTCGATCCATACCCCACAAAATCGCGATCGCACGGACAAAGCGCTCCGCAATTATGACTCGGTCAGCGCCTGGTTTGACGAAAAAGGATGGGCGTTTCCAACCGTGGTTGATGAAGACGCATCGATCCGCGAACTGCTCAAGATCCGGTGGACGCCGACGTATCTGGTGATCGCGCCGGACCTCACCGTTCAGGGGTTCCGTACGCAATTGAAAGATGCCGGCGAGACACGGATCGAAGATTTCGTGGAAGATATCGCAGCGACGCGTGCAGCTTGGACCGCGCTCTAAGGTTTGAAACGCGGCTGCACGAGAAGATCCCAAAGGCTTTGATCGCGCGTTTCGCGCCATTTTGACTGGCCAATCTGCATGCCATCATGGCCCGCTTCAGGTTGATCCACGTACACCCCAAACACTCGGTCCCACCATGGGATCAGGAAACCGAAATTGCGGTTGGCTTCAATATGATCGGTCGAGTGATGCACGCGGTGCATATCCGGTGTCACGATTGCCCATCGCAACCCACGATCCAGCCAGAGCGGCAGCTTTAGGTTTGAATGATTGAACATGGCACCGAGATTGAGAGCGACTTCATACCAGAGCACGAATACGGGCGGCACGCCGAGCATGACAATGACAGCCCCTTTCCAAGCAAGCGAGATGAGCAATTCACCTGGGTGAAAACGAAGCGCAGTGAACACGTCAAAATCGGGGTCTGCATGATGCACGCGATGGAATCGCCAGAAGATGTCCAGCTTATGCATCGCAACATGCTGCGCCCACACAGCGAGATCAAACAGCACATAGCCAATCAGAAACACGACCCAAGCCGGCATCGACATGACTTGAAAGAGGCCGAATGAAGCGTATTCACTCCACAAAGCCAGCCCGACCAGACCCGCAGGAACGATTAGGCGCATGAGCACCAGACCTGTGCCCAAAAGTAAAAGTGCACTCGGCCATCTTGCGCGCCGAGAGAGCTCACGTCGGCGGCGTGGCCACAGCGCTTCAGCCGCAGCCAAAACCACGAGCGGGACCAGGAAGAGCCAGAATCGTTCCAATATTGGCTAACCTCGTCTCACCTTAGAATTGCGCGCGCGTCGGGCTGATTCAGACATTGTGTTATTATGCTCCGTACAGCTGTCCGAAAATCTCGGAAAAACAAGTGTATATAACCGTTATTTCATCAGATTTCTCACAATTACCCCTAGGAAATAGAGGGGCACAATGGGTATTAAAGTCACGTAAGCCACATTCATAAATGGACCTCCCAATGCTGCACGCTTCGACCCGAAAACTGATCGACCGCCTTGCTGAGATGACGGACCTTAGCAAACTTGACTGGACCGAAAGTGATGATGGCCAGATCTCATATTCGACGGAAGGTTATAGCGTCTCACTGACCGAGTCCCCAAACGAAGTTGTGATCACCAGCATCGACGGAAAAGAGCTTGAACGCGCGAGTGCTGAAGACCTCGCCGCGACTCAGGACGATGCCGGTCAATCATACACGGCGATTGTCGCGTCGATGACGGCCGAGGCGTCACGAATTGCGCGTGGAACCGAGCGAGCCATCTCGTCCATTCTCGCCGGGATGGAAGACACGCCGTCAGATCAACCCGACGAACCCTCGACACATTCAGACCCCGTCGACGCCGCGCAAGAAGACACCCCGCTTGAGGAAGATCCGGTTGATGACACAAATGCGGTCGCGGCAGACTCGATTGAAGTAATTGAAGCCGACCCTGAGCCGGAAACCGCCGAGGCGGTCGTTGAAGCCTCAGATGAGGATCCTTCAGACGATCCTGGCGAGGAAGACCTCGCCGAGACGGAAGACGCGATCACTGTCGAAACGGCGACAGAGGATGAGGACACAGAAACAGTCGAAGAGACAGCCATCGACGCCGACGTCGCTGAGGCTGAAAGCGACCTTGAACTTGCCCCGAGCGCCGAAACTGAGACTGAAGTCACAGAAGCTGTGGCGCGGTTGGCGGACGAAGTGAATGAGCGCGAAGACTCTCGCCTTGATGAGGCCGCCGCGTCTGCGGTTGGTGCGGTGGCGCTCGCTGCGGGGCTCACGAGCTCTAATGATGAAGATGATGAGCCAGAGACCGAGACACGTCTCGACGCTTCAGATGCGGAGCCGGAACTCGAGATCACGCCAGAGCCGGACCCCCAATCCGATACCGAAGAGGCTACCGAGCCCGCAGCCAGTCCAATCGTCGCCGACAGCAACATTGCGATGCCTTACGTCCCATTCGGGTTAGAAGAGCAAAGCACTCCCGAAGCGACAGGTGAGGACGATCTAGCAATTATCGTGGCCTCTGAGACGCAAGACCCAGAGCCGGAACCTGAACCGATGCCAGCCATGGAGCCTGCCGCAATTGAAGACACCGCACCCGGCGAGCAAGAGACGTCGCCCGACGTCGCGGAGGACCTCATCCCTGAAGTCGCAAGCCTGGAAGACTCGCTGACCAGCGACGCGGAAGACACCCTCGAAACAGAGCCGCTGGAGGACCCTGCGCCTGAGCGGATAACGGCTGACGAAGAGACCGATGTCGAATCAACCATCGTCCCATTCACCCCGCTTATGGCGGCGGAATTGCCGTCTGACGACGTCGCCACCGGTGCAGATGACGCGGCAATCGAGGCGTTGGAAACCGAAGCACCCGTCACATTTGAAACCGAGAGCGATCTCGACATCGGGGTCGAATCGACGATGACCGAAACCGTGCAGGTCATTGCTGAGCCAGACGCGCAATCCGAAGCGCCCGTGCTCACGAGCGCGCCGCTCGGCTTTACCGAGACGACACTGAGCACCGCGTCCGCTCCGGATGAAGCAGATATGATCGAGACGCCGGCACCAGCAACCAAAGCGGCAGCTCCATCCGCTAGCGATGAGACGCTATCAGACATCACACCAGACCCCGCTCCGCAATCCTACAGCTTAAGTGGCATTGGAGCCGGTTTCGGGTTGGGTGCCCTTTCAGCAAAAACAGAAGCCACTGGCGTCCCTGGACCGAGCGCGGCACTGGACGCCGATAAGGTGGTGATAGATGCAACGGATGATGTGCTCCCGCCGATCAAGGGCAAACTCAATTTGCCGCCGAGCTTGACCGAACCGGCATCCGCGCAAGAGCCCACAAAAGAGCCCGCGACAACAGTGGCTTCCGATGGCGAGGACACCGATATTTTAAAACCAAGAACGCGATTTAATCCCTGGGATTGATCCTCACCGCACAATCGATTGAACAATGAAACCGTAGAGAGCGCGCCACACGGCGCGCTTTTTCGTGTCAAAAAGTGACAATGCTGCAACAGAGCAGAGCAATGTAACCTTTTTTACACTCCATGCGGCAAACGACACCTTGTCTCGACGGCAAGGTTAACCCTATTCGGCCGTCGAAAGCACCTTGTGGCGAGGTGCTCGAACCCCTGAATGAAAGTGATCCGTTTATGTCTTTCAAATCCTCCCTGAAAGTTACGACCACTGCCGCGCTATTTGCTGGCCTCGCGGCAACCCCTGCACTGGCCCAATCCGGTGATGAAACAGACGCCCGCCGTCTCGATTCGATTGTGACCACCGCTCAACGCGTCGAAGAAAACGCCCAAGACGTTCCGATCTCGATCACAACGGTTTCGGATGAGAAATTAGATAACCTCAAAGCCAGCGGCGCTGATGTCCGCTTTCTCTCGGCGCGTGTTCCAAGCGTGATCGCTGAAAGCTCGTTTGGTCGCGCGTTCCCACGCTTTTACATTCGCGGATACGGCAATACAGACTTCGACTTGAATTCGACGCAACCCGTCTCGCTCGTTTATGACGACATTCCTTACGAGAACCCCATCCTCAAAGGCTACCCAGTCTACGACATGGCGGCAGTAGAGGTCCTGCGCGGTCCTCAAGGCACCCTGTTTGGACGAAACACGCCCGGCGGCATCATCAAGTTTGATAGCGTCAAGCCAAGCCAAGAATTTGATGCCTATGTGCGCGGATCTTATGGCACATATAACACCGTCGACCTCGAAGGTGCGGTTGGCGGCGCATTAACGGACAAACTATCTGTTCGCCTTTCGGGGATCCATCAGCGCCGAGACGACTATGTCAACAATGCCTTTACGGGCCAAGACGACCTTTTCGAAGGGTTTGAGGTCACTTCTGGCCGTGCGCAATTCTTGTTCGAGCAGTCGGAAAGCTTGGACTTCCTGTTGAATGTCCACGCGCTCTCAAATGAGGGTAGCGCGCGTGTGTTTCGAGCAAATATCATTGATCAGGGCTCCCGAGGACTCGGCAGCAATTTCGACCGCGAAAACGTCTTTTTCGATGGCGGTGCCGGAAACCCACTGACGCAGGATTCAGCCGGTGTGAATTTCAAAGTTACAAAAGACTTTGGGAACGGTTGGGACTTTACCTACATCTTTGGTCTGGAAACGACTGAGACGGAGTCACGTGGCGACATTGACGGCGGCGCGGTCGATAGCGATGGCTTCTTCGGTGACGCAGGCGACTTCGTTCCTTCTGGCCCGTTCCGGTTTGGAAGTGATACTCAAGGTGGCATAGACGAACTCGATCAAATTACCCATGAAGCGCGTCTCGCCTTTGATGATGGCGGACCTCTGCGTGGGCAAACCGGTATCTTCCTCTTTGATGAAGAGGTGACCATTACGTCGCTCGCCTTTAGTGGAGACTTTGCTTTTTCTGGCGCAACGCGGTCACAAGACTCGGAGTCAATCGGGGTCTTTGGCTCCCTTTCATATGATGTGAATGAGCAGCTCACCGTATCAGGCGGCCTTCGGTACACCGATGACGAAAAAGACTTCGTGGCCGAACGGGCGGTTGGATCCAACCCCATCGGGCCTCTGACAGAAAACGTTTCAGATGGGCAAGTCAGCTGGGACGTCTCAGCAACCTATGCCGTGAACGATGATGTCAATCTATACGGACGCGTCGCGCGCGGATATCGCGGTCCATCCGTTCAGGGTCGCATTGTCTTCGGGGACACGCTTTCGGTCGCTGACAGTGAGACCGTGATCTCATATGAGGCTGGCGCCAAAACGGAACTTTTGGACGACACGGTGCGATTGAACGCCAATCTGTTCTATTATGAAATCTCAGACCAGCAGCTTACCGTTGTTGGTGGTCAATCCAACACGGTCCAGCTGATCAATGCGGATAAAGGCGAAGCGTATGGCTTTGAAGCGGACCTCGAAGCCGCACCGACTGAAAATCTGCTTCTCACGGCGGGTCTGTCTTACAACAAAACTGAGATCAAAGATGATGTTTTGCTTTCACCGGGGTGTGGTGGTGCGATTTGTACGATCACAGATCCGGCTGTCGATGTGGATGGGACGACCTTCTTCAACATCTCGGGCAATTCGTTCCCGAACGCGCCGGAATGGATCGCCAATGTCACTGCGCGTTATGCCATTCCACTCGATGGAGGTGAGCTCTACGCATTCACCGACTGGGCTTATAAAGGCGACACCAACTTTTTCTTGTATGAGAGCGTAGAGTTCTTCCAAGACGGCTATTGGGAAGGTGGATTGCGCCTCGGTTATAAATCTGATCGCGGATATGACGTGTCCGTCTTCGGACGGAACATCACCGATGAAGATGCCCTAACAGGTGGCGTTGATTTCACCACGCTCACGGGCTTTGTGAACGAGCCACAAACGTTCGGCGTTGAACTCCGCTATGACTTCTAAAAGCAAAGTGATTGTTTGACCCAAAAGCCCCGCTCAATCGAGCGGGGCTTTTTACTATTCGGCTGGAACGCGCGCGGGATGTTGCCATCCGCGCCCGATCGCCATTCGGTAGAGCCGCGTGAACGGCTTCATCGTCATGATCCGATATACCGATGGCGTGAAGTATAGCGCCAAGATCGCGGATCCGGCCACACCGCCGGCAATCCCCGTGGCGAGCGGCATCCAGAACACATCGCCTTGTAAGATAATCGGCACAAATCCGCCCATCGTGGTCAGCGTCGTCGCAACAATATGACGGGTGGCGGCAACAACGACTTCGCGCTGCGCGATGACATCATCATTCCGCGCCGCTTCATTATTGGTCAACAATGCCAACACCACGATCGTTCCATTGATCGAAATACCAAGCAGACCCAGGCCGCCTAAAATTGCGTTGAACCCGAGCGGCAGATTGAACATCCAAACGCCGCCAAACGCTAAGCCCATGGACATGAAACCGACGCCCATAACCAAGAAGGCGAGGCGGAACGAGTTAAACACCAATGCCACAGCGCCGAGCATGACGAGCACCAATGGAACCGCGAGCGAAGCCAAATTTGCCATTGCTTGCGATTGGTCGCTCGCTGTTCCGCTTTCAATCCAGTCATAGCCCGGTGGCAGCTCAAACCCTGACTCCTCCAGCGCTTTTTTGAAGTTCTGGTTGATGGGGTCCGGCAACGCATATGGCTCGACATAGGCGTAGATCTCATTGACCCGCCGCCCATCCAAACGCACGATTGTCGCCGTCTGCGGCACCAGTGTTAGATCGCCGAGCGCGGATATCGGTGTGCCATCTCCAGGTCGACCGTTTCCGATTGTCTTAGACCGCAAATCAGCGATTTCAGACCGCCGGTCTTCCGGGGCGATCACCCGCACCGGGACCTCTTCGACCCCTTCCAAGATCGATCCCGCAGGAACCCCTTCGAGCTCAGCGCGGATATCGCTCGCGAGACCGGTCAAGCGCAGTCCAGACATCGCGGCGGCGGTTTCATCGGCTTCGAGCGTGACGATGGGGGCACCGGTTTGCAGCCGCGCCGTGGTGAAGGTCACACCCGGCGTTTGCGCCAGAACTTGCCGCGCCTGATTGCCAAGCTCATTCAACACCGCGAGATTCTCGCCGCGAATAAAGAAGGCGATGGGGGCGGGCGTTGGAGGCCCTTGTTCAAACGGCGTTGCCAGGATTTGAGCCTGCGGGAACTCACGGCGCAGTGTGGCTTGAACATTGCTCACCAAAATCCGCGTTGTCTCGTCATTGCCGAGCTGGACAAAGCCGCCCACATACCCAGCAACCCCCTCGGTATTGTTAAAGCTGTTATAGTAGACACGCGGTCCGGGTTCACCGACGACAAAATGAATGCCTTCAATGTCGCGATAGCGCTCGCGTAAGAATGTATTGACCTCTAAGGCAATGTCGCGTGCCTCATGGATCGTCGCGCCAGGATTAAGCTGGATGTCAATCTGGAACTGATCGCGTTCGGTCTGCGGAAAGAATTGGCTGGGCAACTGCCCGGCCAAGATAAATCCGATGGTGACCGGAACGATGCCGAGTGCAAGCCCGATCAGGGGATTTCTAAGGACCCGTTCAATGCTCCACCGATAGCCATCTGTGAGCATGTCGAACTTCACGCCATCGCGCCAAAACCAGCTCCGCTCGCCAGGCTGACGTGGTCGATCCAGCATGCCCGCTAAGGCTGGGATCACCGTCATCGCAACGATGAACGACATCACGACGGAGAAGACGACTGACGTCCCGATCATGCCAATAAACTCGCCAGCGCCCCCTGGCATAAAGGCAATCGGCGCAAACGCTAAAGCAGTGGTCAATGTCGACGCAAAGAGCGGACCGAAGAGTTTCTTTAAAGAGTGATCGATCGACTCGAGGATGGTCCGGCCACCTGAGCGCTCTTGATCATACTCGTCGACAACCACGATCGCATTGTCGATCAACAGCCCGAGCGAGATGACAAGACCTGTCACCGACATTTGGTGCAGCGGATAATTGAAAAACTTGAACAGTGTGAGGACCAGAGCCACAGTGAGCGGCAGCGCCATCCCAACGACGATCGCCGCGCGCCACCCCATGACGAAGAACAAAACCGCGAAGACTAAGAGGGCCGACATGCCCAAGTTTCGCGCCAACCCATTGAGACGGGACTCAGTATATTTGCTTTGGTCAAAAATTGGCGTGACGGAGATATCGCCGGGGACGGTCAACGCAAATTCATCCACCATGTCGCGCGCCGTGCGCGCCCAAAGATCCACGCGTTGATTGGACTGAATGTAAGCCGTAACAAAAATCGCGCGCTTTCCATTGCTGAACGCCATTTTGGTTGCGGGATCTTCAATTCCTTTGACAACGTCGGCGACGTCACCGACGCGAACAGCTGTGCCATCTGGATATTGGACAAGTGGAATGGAACGGACCCGGGCGACGCCGTCAAACTCCCCGCCAATTTCGAGCCCGACATTGCTTCGATCACCGCGGAGTTCACCGGCGGGTGCCTTTGCATCAGCCGCTGCGATTAATCCTGCCGCATCATTGAGAGACAGACCCGCAGCCGCCAGCGCCTCGGGATCCGCGACGACACGAACTTCCTCTTCGGGAAGGCCCATAATCTCGGTTTCTTCGGTTGCGTTCAAACCACGGAAGCGATCTTCGAGCAGCTCAGAAAGTCGGGACATTACCGCCAATTGCGGTTCGCCCTCGCCTTCCCACGTCAACGCAACCGTCATCGTCGCAGCGCCCACATAGACCCGCCGCACAAAGGGTTTAGACGCCCCAGGCGGTAAGTCCGCTTCAGCGAGTTGAACCTGCTGGCGGATAAGCGTCCAGGCATTGTCAACTTCGACTTGGTTCAAGCTTTCATCGATTTCGATCGAGATTTGCGAGGTATTTGCGCGGGAATTCGCTTGGACTTCGCTGACTTCAGGAAGCTCCAATAAGCGCCGTTCAATCGGTTCAGAGACGGTCGCTTCGATCCGTTCAGCGTCCGCGCCTGGGAGCGTTGTGAGAACAAAGCCATAACGCTCGATCAAGGTCGGATCTTCTTGCCGTCCGAGTGTCAGGATTGCGAAGAAGCCGCTTATGAATACGACGAAAATCGTCAGCAGCGTGAGCCGAGGCAGGCGGTAGAAAAGCGTCGTCATGATCGATTACCCGTTCTCTGCAACGCGCCAAAAGGCGGTCACGTCAGTCGGCGTGACCGGTTGACCGGGCGTGATCCGTTGCAAGCCGTCGATGACTACGCGATCACCGTCGCGCAGAGCGCCGCGAACAAACACGCGGTCGCCATCTTGGTATAGGATCTCAACCAAACCGGGCTCTGCGATCCAGTCACCGCTTTCTCGGCGCGCGACATAGACCGACCACAACCCGCGATCCGCTTCGGTGAGGGCGGATATCGGCAACCATAACCCGGCTTGCGTAATCTCGCGCTCCATGCCGAGGCGCACCACAGCCCCCGCAGCGACTTGCTCCGGCGTGTCGATATCAAACACCGTTGTCACCGTGCGGCTAGAGCGATCAATCACACCCGTGATCGAGCGGAGTGTCGCCGTGGCTGCGCCCTGATCAGACACCAGCTCATACGACTCACCAATGGTAAGCGTTGAAGCCAGTTTTGCCGTCAGACCAATACGCGCCTCCAGCACATCGGTTTCAACCAATTCAAACAATGGTTGCCCAGGTCCAGCGATCGCGCCTTCATCTGCCATTCTTGCGGTAATCGTCCCCGCGAACGGAGCTTTAATGCGCGCAAGATCAATTTGAACGCGAAGCGCATCTGAGTTGGCTTTGGCCGCATCAATCCGGGCGAAGGCCGTGCTCGCTTGCGCTTGCGCTTGATCAACGACTTGGCTCGACACGTGCCCGCGCTCAAGGAGCGCAATCTGTCGGTCGACCGTCGTTTCGGCAAGATTGTATGCGGCCTCAGCTTCCGCCACGACGGCATTCGCAGATGACAGCTGCGCCCGTAGGCTGCGCGTGTCCAAGATGGCTAAGACCTGACCGGTCTCAACCCGGTCGCCAATATCGACACGCAGATCATCAATGCGCCCACCTGATGCAAATCCCAGTTGGCTGGTGCGGCGGGGTGAGACGATGCCGGTAAACTTCTCTTCCGCTTTAAATGCTGGCTGGAGAGAGACATTGACGGTTTCGACGGAAATCGGCACAGGCCGCTCGGCGGGGACTAATGGCCCTTCTACAGAGCGGTTTTGCAGCACAAAAGCGCCAAGAACGGCGAGGATCACCACTAGGACGAGGATAAAAATCAATCCTTTCCCAGCGCTTGGTTTTACGGCGCGATCTGGTCCGTCATAATTTTGCATTTGCTCAGCCATGGTGTGCCTCCATTCCGCGGATCACCTGGTCCGCGTGAAACAATATAAAGTCTTGTTGCGACATGGTCGCTTGTCCGGGCTTTAGCGCCGGGAAACTTGGGATATGTGCGATCATCATGGTTAGCCCATGCAAGGATGCCCAAACGGATTTCGCTGCAATCGTCGGATCGAGGTCTTGTCGAAACGCACCAATCTCAACACCTTCTGCGATCATGCTGCGCAGAACGTTAAACGCGCGCCCCTTTTTGGAGTTCTCAAACCCGTCCTCACCGTCGACTGGCCCCGTCGGCGCGGCCTGACCGACAAAGGCTGCTGCATAGTGATACGGCTTCTCGGTCGCGATCTGAACATAAGTGCTGACACAGTCGCGCGCCCGTTCATCAAACGGTGTAGACTTATCGGCAATGCGGTGCACGTTTTCGAGGATCAGTTCGAAGAAGCTCTCTTTAAGCTCGTCGACCAATTCGTCTTTGGAACTGAAATACTTGTAGATTGCCGCCGGAGAGTAATAGA
>JBCBQS010000054.1:0-14153 GCA_039820085.1 Pseudomonadota bacterium | reverse complement strand
CCGATCGTCAAAAACGTATATGCAGCGATCAAACAGCTCACCGAAGTGCTTGCGAACAATCAACAAGCGAGTTTTGATCGCTGCGTCATGGTCGAATATCCCAAGAAAGGATCTTGGTGCATCGCATTCGTGTCGTCCCACGCCAAAGGTGAGATCGGAACGAAGCTCGGAACGAGTAAGATTGGTGTGTTCGTTCCAACAACGCCAAACCCGACGTCAGGTTTCCTCATCTATGTTGAAGAAGAAGAAACGATCGCGCTCGACATGACTGTCGAAGAGGGCGCCAAGATGATCCTGACCGCAGGCTTGGTCGTTCCCAACTTTGATCCACCGGAGCAACCGTCAGTCGTTGAACCGCAGGTCCGGACTGAGCAGCTGACTCAGCAAGCCTAGCCCTTCCGCGCGCTCAGGTGATATTTTATCGGCCATATCCGTGGCGTTTTGAGCATCTTTGCGCGCAATATCGATCAGGTCGCTATGCTCAGGCAACGAGATGAGCTGGTAATTGACCCCGCCCGACTGCGCTTTGCCGAGCAGGTCACCTGGCCCGCGGAGTTTGAAATCGGCCTCCGCAATCTCGAAGCCGTCTTCGGTCCGCCGCAGCGTATCAAGCCGCTCACGTGCCATTTCAGTCAGCGGAGCACGGTAAAGAAGCACACAAAAGCTCGCCTTGCTGCCGCGTCCGACGCGCCCGCGCAATTGATGAAGTTGGGCGAGACCGAACCCTTCTGAGCGTTCTATAACCATGATCGTTGCTTCCGGAACGTCGACGCCCACTTCGATGACGGTGGTTGCAACCAATATTTGCGTCTGACCCGTTCGGAATGCCTCTAAAGCGGCATCTTTTTCTTCGCCTTTCATCCGCCCATGCACCAAGCCAACTTCGGAGCGTAAGAGGTCCCGCAACATCGCCGCGCGCGCGACAGCAGAGCTATCATCATCGTCAGCATCGACGCGGGGACAGACCCAAAACGCCCGCTCGTCTCGTTCCAATGCGCGACCAACTGCGGTGACCACATCGTCTATTCGCGTATCGGCAATCACGCGCGTTTCAACCGGCTGGCGGCCCGCCGGCTTTTCATCAAGGATTGAGATATCCAGATCTCCATGCACAGATTGGGCGAGCGTGCGTGGGATCGGCGTCGCAGACATGACCAGCATATGCGGTGACCGCCCCTTGCTAATCAACTTCATCCGATCAGCGACCCCGAAGCGATGTTGTTCATCAACGATCACCATGACGAGATTTTGAAACGATACGCCGTCTTGGAAGAGGGCGTGCGTGCCTGCGACGATCTGAATATCGCCGTTTGCGAGCCCCATCAGCGTGGCCTCTCGCGTTTTACCCTTATCGCGCCCTGTCAGAACCGAGACCGTGTATCCGAGCGGAGACAATAATTGGTCCAGCGTGTCGTATTGTTGACGGGCGAGGACTTCAGTTGGCGCCATAAATGCGCACTGATATCCACCTTCCGCCGCTTGGACGGCTGCGAAAGCACCCACCAAGGTTTTACCCGCGCCAACATCGCCTTGCAGCATCCGTCGCATCGGAAACGACTGGCTAAGGTCTTCCATTATGTCTTTGGTGGCGCGGATTTGAGCTTGGGTGGGCTTATAGGGTAGGGTCGCGACGAGACGGTTTAACGCATCCCTCTGTTCCGGTACGGCATTGGCAGCAGCATTTTTTCGCGCCGTGCGGGCTCTAGAGAATGTGAGCTCTCGCGCCAGAGCTTCATCGTAGGCCAGGCGCTGGCGCGCCCGGTCAATTTGCTGTTCGTCATAGTGTTCCGGCGCGTGCACGCCTTGCATGGCGCGTTTAAAGCTTGGCCAATGCTCAGCGGAAAGCAATGACGCGTCGATCCATTCAGGCCAAGCCTCATCCAACAACTCAATGGCGGCTTTGCAGGCAGCATGCACGCGCTTATTGGTGAGGCCCGCAGTCAACGGATAAATCGGCTCAACGGCAGGCGGGAACTCTCCGCGCGCTGGATCCATAACAAAGTCAGGGTGACTCATTTGCCGCTCACCTTGCCACTCTGTGATCTTACCCGAAACAACGCGCTCTTTGCCAATTGGAAATTGGCTTTGCAGCCAGCGACCATCCGCGCGAAAATAAGTGAGCGTTAGAAAGCCTGACCCATCGAATAAGAGCACACGCGTCGGCGCGCGATCATTGTAGGGAGGTTTGACAGCGTGCACTTCACCACGAACCGTCGCGACCTCATCCGGAATCAGTTCGTCAAAACTGTCGCGCGGTCGGCGATCTAGCCAGCGCTCCGGCATATGAAGCAAGAGGTCCCAAATCGTTTCTCCGCCCACCAGTCTTTCCAAAACAGGCTTGAGTTTCGCGCCGATGCCCGGCAGCGCATCGAGCGGCTGAAACAGTGGAAAGAGGCGTTCATCTCGCATCCTGCTTTATGCGCTGATCTCTTGAGACCGCACAAGATGAGATATGATGCGCGACAGCACGGCGCTGTGCAGAGACACAGAGTTGATCTAAGTGTTTCGGGATAGGAGACACATCATGAGCCAGGTCGAATTAGATGAGCGCCGTCGAAAACTTAAATTTCGCGCATGGCGGCGCGGATTTCGTGAGATGGATCTGCTGATGGGATCCTTCGCCGATGCCCATATTGTGGGACTTTCAGACGACGAATTATCCGAGTTTGAACGCTTGCTTTCCACACCCGATTGGGAAGTCTATGCGTGGTTAATTGGGCAGAAATCCGTGCCACCTAACTATGAAAGCCCTTTGCTCACGCGAATGATGGAGTTTCGCTACGAAGCCCATGCTGGCTGAAAATGGTGCAAAGCCAAATCGAGAAAATTTTCACCAAATTTTGGTTTCAGCAATAAATCCGAAATTAGCCATTGGCGTGTAAAGAGCACGCATGCGTTGGTTTACGAATATAGCAAGCAAGTTGAGACGGTCAGAGCACGGCAACGCTGTGATGATCTTCGCGCTATCTTTGTTCCCGGTCTTTGCAGTAGCTGGAACGGCGATTGATCTGTCGCGGATTCAAGCCGCAAAAATCCAGACGAGTAACTTGTTAGATCAAGCAGTCTTGGCGGCCGCGAACCTATCATACACGGATGAACCAGATGAACTGGTCGAGAATTGGATGAAATCGCAAATCAGCCAATTTGGGCATTCGCCATCTGATTTAGACGTCAATGTAATTTCCGCGATTTCCTTAAACTCAAGAGACATCCGTGCGACCGCATCCCTGACGGTCGACACAGCAATGATGCACATGTTTGGCCAGGATCGGGTGACGGTTGAGGTTTCGGCCGCAGCGGTTCAGTCGATCACAAATATTGAGATCGCCATGGTTCTGGATATCTCGTCCTCGATGCGTGGAAACCGGCTCACCAGTCTCAAAACTGCATCGACCCAGTTCATCGACATCATGTTGACCGAAGACACAGAGGACACGACCTCGATCAACGTGGTCCCGTTTGGTGGGACGGTGAATATCGGCCAGAGCCTATTTGACAAGTTTGCGGTTCGTTCGACCGACTCTTCGACGATCGTCGACCCAAGTGAAGCCCAATACGATATTGGAACTTTGGTAGAAACGAATGATTTTCTCTTTACCGGTGGCAACACCTGTGTTGAAGCGATCCAAGACGATTATGACATCGACATGATCCCAAGCTTCAGCCGCGGACAGGTGCCTAATTTTTGGCGGTGGTGGAACAATCACCCATGGTGCCCCGAGGATGATAGCTCTGTGTTTCTAAACTCGAATAATGCCACTTTGCTGAAAGCGCACCTAAACGGGATGGTGCTGTCTGATGGCACCGGCATGGATATTGGCACGATGTGGGGCCTGAAAACGCTGTCTCCGAGCTTTAGAGGGGAATTGGGGGGCGACTATTCTGAACGGCCGTTGGATTATGACATCAACGAGTCGAAGAAGGTTATGATTGTCATGACCGATGGTGAGATAACGGCTCAAAACCGACCGGAAGATCCGACGATTGGAAACGTCCATACAGATCGCTCGACCAATGAGCTTCCGCACGTCAATCCATACAGCAATCAGGGCAACCGACAGAATATGCAAACGACCCGCGCAAAGGGGAATGCAACCAGTCCCGCGACCAATGATAGCGGTGTTGGACGCTTCAAAAAGGCTTGCAATGCTGCAAAAACCCAAGGGGTTCAGGTGTTTACCATCGGGTTTCAAATTAATGATGGGTCGATTGCGGATCAAATCTTGGAAGAATGCGCGACCAGTTCGACGTACTATTACCATGTTGAAGGTCTCGACCTTACGGCCACATTCCAGTCGATCGCTGCACAGGTGAATGAGCTTAGACTGTCTGAATAATCCAGCCTGCGCCAAATACAAAAAAAGCCATCCGGAGTGGACGGCTTTTTTCAGTTTTACGTGTGCGTTAGACTAGTCTTCGCCTTCCGGCGCAGTGTCTAACTCAGCTGCTGCTTCAGCCATTTCGGAGGCCTGCTCCTCTGCAGCAGCAACTTGCTCTGCCTGCAACGTTTCAATGATGTTTTCACCCGCAGCTTGGCGCTCGGCTTCTTCTTCAGAGCGCGCCACGTTCACTGTTATATCAACGCGGACCTCAGCGTGAAGGCGGATACCAACTTCGTGCAAACCAAGCGTCTTGATCGGCGCATTGAGGCGAACTTGCTCACGTTTGACCGTGTGGCCTGCCTCGGAAGCGGCTTCCACGATGTCGCGCGCGGAAACAGATCCATAAAGCTGACCGGTTGCTCCAGACTGACGGATCAAGATAAACGTATTGCCGTCAAGGCTTTGACCCGCAGTCGTTGCTGCATCTCGCGCTTCGGCGTTACGTGTCTCAAGCGCTTCGCGCTCAGCTTCAAACCGCGCACGGTTCTGCGTGTTTGCAATCAGCGCTTTGCCTTTTGGCAAAAGGAAATTGCGAGCAAAACCGTTCTTGACGCTCACTTCGTCGCCAAGGCCACCGAGATTCTCAACGCGTTCTAGGAGAATAACTTGCATTGTTCGTCTCCCTTACTTCACGGTGAATGGCAGCAGCGCGAGCATACGAGCCCGTTTGATCGCTTTGGCCAGTTTGCGTTGGTTCTTGAAGTTCACAGCCGTAATCCGAGATGGCACGATTTTGCCTTTCTCAGAGATGTAACGCTGTAGAAGCTTCACGTCTTTATAGTCAATTTTCGGAGCTTTCGCGCCGGAAAATGGATCAACTTTGCGGCGACGTCCGAACGAACGGCGGGCCGGAATGTTGGTGATGTTCATGCCCGTAGGGGATCTAGAAGCCATAATCTGTAATCCTTCTTCTAGTCGTCACGACGGTTCTTGCGGCTCATCATCGGAGAAGGGTTCTCATCGAGCTCTTCAACTTTGATGGTCATGTAGCGCATGATGTCATCAGAAATGCGGTGTTGACGCTCCAGCTCGTGGATCGCCTCTGCAGGCCCGTCAATGTTCAGCAGAGAGTAGTGTCCCTTACGCTGTTTGTTGATCGGGTATGAAAGATTGCGAAGACCCCAATATTCGGTTTTCGCGACTTTCGCGCCTTGCTTGTCGAGGAAGGTCGACAGTTCTTCCATCAAACCTTCAACCTGTGCAGGTGAGATGTCCGGCCTCGCGATGAGGACGTGCTCATAAAATGCCATATTATCTTTCCCTAGTGTTTAGCTTGCGGCGCAGATGGGCGGGAAGTCCCGTCTACGATGGCCCCTCGCATCCGGCTCATTCCAGAGTTGAGGACCGCAAACCTTGCGAACGGGAGCGTAAAGCGCAAAACAGCGATGAAATCAAGCGGCTTGCGCTGTTGCGCGCAGCGCCTTAAGCGGGCGCCAAATTGAGCATAGGAGCGCATATGACAAAGTTTGCGTTTATCTTCCCCGGGCAGGGCAGTCAGTTTATCGGCATGGGCAAAGCGCTTGCGGATCAGTTTGGTTCAGCAAAAGCGGTGTTTGAGGAAGTCGATGACGCCCTCGATCAGGATCTGTCCGGCCTGATATGGAATGGGTCGGAAGATGAGCTGAAGCTTACGGAAAACACTCAGCCAGCTTTAATGGCTGTGAGTGTGGCCGCCATGCGGGCCTTAGAGGAAGCGCAAGACATACGCGCTGATGCTGCAACGTTTGTCGCGGGCCATTCGCTGGGAGAATACTCCGCGTTGACCTCAGCCGGAGCAATTGAAGTTGGCGACTGCGCCAGATTGCTCCGCATTCGAGGTCAGGCCATGCAAACAGCTGTACCGGCTGGGAAAGGCGCTATGGCTGCGCTTCTGGGGGCTAGCCCAGAGCAAGCGGGAGATCTTTGCAAAGCAGGCGCCGTTGTGGGGCCGTGCGAAATCGCGAATGATAACGCCCCCGGGCAGATTGTTATTTCTGGCGCCAAATCAGCAGTCGAACTTGCGATTTCGGGCGCCAAAGAGGCCGGGGTCAAAAAGGCGGTATTGCTGCCAGTCTCTGCCCCCTTTCACTGTTCGTTGATGCAACCTGCTGCGGACGCAATGGCGGAAGCACTCCTAAACATCGACATCAAACCACCAACGGTCCCGCTCATCGCCAATGTGACGGCGACCGCAGGTCGTGATCCAGACGCGATCCGTCAGCAATTGGTCGATCAAGTGACAGGCCAGGTGCGCTGGACCGAATCGGTTCAATTCATGGCGTCTGAGGGCATTGAAGCAACTGTCGAAGCCGGTGCTGGAAAAGTGTTGAGTGTCATGAATCGCCGCACAGCCCGCGAGATTGAAGGTTTGACCTTAGGCGCACCAGATGACATTGCCGCCATCGCAGAGCGATTAAGATAGGAAAAGACAGGAGACAGAAATGTTTGATCTCAGCGGAAAAACCGCACTCGTCACAGGCGCCACTGGCGGCATAGGCGAATCTATCGCCCGCACATTGCATGCTGCGGGGGCTGAAACTGTCTTATCGGGTCGACGGATTGAAAAGCTCGAGGCGCTTGCAAGTGAACTCGGTGAGCGCACGCACGTTGCGGCGTGTGATCTGTCCTATCCCGAACAAGCCGATGCGCTCGTTGGCCAAGCCATCGAAGCGGGCGGAAAGCTCGACATCCTGGTCGCGAATGCGGGCGTCACCCGCGATAAGCTGCTGATGCAGATGAAAGATGAAGACTTTCAAGATATTATCCGCGTGAATCTTGAAAGCTATTTCCGTCTCTGCCGCAAAGCGGTTCGCCCGATGATGAAAGCGCGAGGTGGACGAATTATCGGCATTGCATCGATTGTCGGCGTGACCGGTAATCCCGGCCAATCGAACTATTGTGCGTCGAAAGCGGGAATGATCGGTTTCACCAAATCACTTGCGCAAGAAGTCGCGAGCCGGGGGATTACGGCAAATACGATTGCCCCTGGTTTTATCGAATCACCCATGACGGATGTCCTGCCAGACGTGCAGAAAGAGCTGTTGCTTGGCCAAATTCCGTCTGGGCGTTTGGGGCAGGGGGGTGATATTGCAGCGGCAGCTGTCTATCTCGCCTCCGACGAAGCTTCATATGTGACGGGACAAACCCTACATGTGAACGGTGGAATGGCGATGATCTAAGGGATTGCCCCGGAGTCATTGCACATTCCACAGTATGCAGGGCTTGGCGTTGTCACAAAGTGTGTGCTAACGGCAACACCATGGCCCACAGAAGCCTATCCATCAGACAATATCAGAGAGGTATCCATGTCTGACGTCATTGAGCGTGTAAAAAAGATTGTTGTCGAAAATCTCGACGTTGAGGGAGACAAGGTTGTTGAAAGCGCAAGCTTTATTGATGACCTCGGTGCCGATTCACTCGACCTGGTCGAGCTGGTCATGGCGTTTGAAGAAGAGTTCAATATCGAAATCCCGGACGATGTGCAGGAAAACATCCGCACGGTCGGTGATGCGGTTACTCACATCAACGCTCACGTTGGTTAAGAGGCAGTTTGATGCGTCGCGTTGTCATTACGGGAATTGGGATCATATCGCCCCTCGCTGCGAATCGAGAGGCGACATGGGAAAGACTGATTGCAGGTCAATCTGGAGCCGGGCCGATCGATACGTTCGATCCGGAGAATACGGCCTGTAAAATTGCCTTTCAGGTTCCCTATAAGGATGGCCGCGGCGGCGGATCAGAAGATGATCCGCATGCCTTTGATCCAGATACAGTGGCGAGCGCTAAAGAACGCCGCCGTATCGATGAGTTCATCTTGTATGCGATCGGGGCCTCTGCGGAAGCGATCGAAGATTCCGGTTGGGTGGCAGAAACGCCCGAAGATCAAGAGCGAACCGGCGTATTGATCGGGTCAGGAATCGGCGGGCTACAAAGCATCTACGAGTCCTCGATCAATCTTTATGAAAATGGGCCACGCAAAGTCAGCCCCTTCTTCATCCCATCCGCATTGATCAATCTGGCCTCCGGGCAAGTTTCGATTAAGCACGGGTTCAAAGGTCCAAACCACTCGGTTGTGACCGCCTGCGCAACGGGTGCGCACGCCATCGGCGATTCAGCGCGCCTTATCCAATATGGTGATGCGGACGTCATGGTTGCCGGCGGCTCAGAAGCCGTCATTTGTGAACTCGCTATTGCAGGTTTTTGCTCTGCGAAAGCCATGTCGACCAAGTACAATGATGAACCAACGCGTGCGTCACGTCCTTATGACGAGGGCCGCGATGGATTTGTCATGGGCGAAGGCGCAGCCATTCTTGTCCTTGAAGAGTA
Source organism: Pseudomonadota bacterium (assembly GCA_039820085.1). Lineage (GTDB taxonomy): Bacteria > Pseudomonadota > Alphaproteobacteria > Caulobacterales > Hyphomonadaceae > Henriciella. The sequence goes on along the minus strand of JBCBQS010000054.1, from coordinate 5,466 downwards.
TGAACATGCTAAGGCGCGCGGCGCAAAGATTTATGCCGAAATCGCAGGATATGGCCTGACGGGCGACGCACATCACATTACGGCGCCCGCAGAGGGCGCCGAAGGTGGCTACCGCGCTATGAAAATGGCAGCAGACCATGCGGCTCGAAATGTCGACTTAGCGCTCGATCAGATCGACTATGTCAACGCGCATGGCACATCGACCCCACGCGGGGATGAAGGCGAAGTCGGAGCGGTTGAGCGATTGTTCGGCGATCATTCCCCGAATCTGTCTCTGTCTTCAACCAAATCAGCCGTTGGGCATTTGCTTGGCGCTGCAGGTGCGATTGAAACGGCGTTTTGTGCCCTCGCCATTCGCGATCAAGTCATGCCGCCAACGCTCAATCTTGATAATCCGAGCGTTGAATCACCGATTGATCTTGTTCCGCACACAGCGAAAAAGTCGAAGGTGCGCGCGGCAATGACGAATTCATTCGGCTTTGGTGGCACGAACGCCTCATTAATTTTGAAGCAGGTTGACTAGTCGCGCGACTAAAGCGACCAAAATAGCGTTGGGGCCGGTGCGTTTGAGAAGGTCTAAATGCGTTTCATAAAAACTGTCTTCGCCCTTTTGATTGTTGGCGCCATTATCGCTGGTGCCGCCGCTGCGTATGGGTGGTTCTGGCTTAATAGCGAGATAGCTAAGCCGGGGCCGTCATTGCAGCCCACCGAAATCACCATTGAACGTGGAGAAGGCTTGGCGAGCGTTGCTTCCCGGCTTGAGGCTGCGGGTCTTGTCGAAGATCAACGCATATTACGGCTAAAAGCACGTCTGGATGGTATTGAAAGCGACATCAAAGCCGGATCCTACATTGTTCCGGAACGCGCCAGCATCGCCGATATGCTCGCCCAATTCGTGGAAGGCGACGTGATTGAGTTTCGCCTGACCATTCCTGAAGGGCTCACCACGGCGCAAATCCTTCGCAGAGTTGAAGCGGCGGGCGATCTTACAGGCGATATGCCAACCCGAGACTTCGAAGAAGGCGTGCTCTTACCCGACACGTATGTCTTTGGGGCGGGCACCACGCGCACGCAATTCATAGAGCGGATGGAGGATGCACAGGACGCATTGCTCGATGAAATTTGGGAGACGCGCCAGGATGACCTGCCGGTCTCTACGCCTTATGAAGCGGTGATCCTTGCGTCTGTGGTCGAGAAAGAGATCGCTAAGGCAGAGGAGCGCGATCTTGTAGCGGGCTTGTTCGTTGGGCGATTGAGGCGCGGTATGCGGCTAGAGAGCGATCCGACCATCATTTACGGCGTATCGCGCGGCGAACCCCTCTATAATCGTCAAGGACAACGCCGAACCCTGTATCGATCAGAAATCGATCGTAAAACAGATTGGAACACCTACCAGATTGACGGCTTGCCAAAGACACCAATCTGCAATCCTGGTCGCGATGCGATCGCAGCCGTGCTGAACCCTCCTGAAACCGACTATGTGTTCTTTGTTGCTGACGGGCAGGGTGGACATTTATTCGCAAAAACCTATGCCGAGCATCAACGAAATGTGGCGGCGTATCGGCGGTTTGAACGCGAAGAGATTGCCCGCGAACGGGAGAATTGATGGCTCTATCGGGAATGACGGGCTTCGCGCGTATCGGCGGCGAGGCAGATTGGGGAAGCTGGCATTGGGAAGCGCGGAGCGTTAATGGGCGCGGTCTTGATGTTCGGATGAATTTGCCGTCTGGGCTCGAGACCATAGAACAAAAGATCCGCAAGGCCGCGAGCGATCGCTTCACGCGCGGCAATCTCCAAGTTAGTTTGAGAATTGAGTTAACCGCCTCGAACGCGGTTACGATTAATGAGTCCACTTTAAAGACTTTGGTGGACGCATATGAACGTACCGAAGGCGCGTTGGCGACGGGCGCAGCGCTGGCAACACTTATGACCGTCAAGGGCGTAGTCGAGACAGAGACTCTCTCTCTACGACAATTAAACGAAGCCGATGGTGCGCTAGAGGCAGTTCTTGAAACGGGTACAAGCGTTATTGATGCGCTGCATTCCGCGCGGCTTCAAGAGGGCGAAGAACTCTTGGATTTGCTTCTCGGACAATTGTCCGAAATGGAGAATCAAACCCAACAAGCTATTGTTTTTGCTGGAGAACAAAAAACGAGTATCGCAGAGAAGTATCGTTTGCGAATTCAGGAGTTTGACACCGAAGGTGCAGTTTCGGACGAACGTCTGGTCACAGAAATTGCGGTGCTTGCCGCTAAAGCTGACGTCACCGAAGAGCTCGATCGTCTCACCGCGCATATTGCCCGCGGCCAAACACTGGTTAAATCAGACGGCGCCATCGGACGCGACCTTGGTTTCCTAGCTCAAGAACTGAACCGTGAAGCCAATACGCTGTGCTCTAAGTCTGCAGCCTTGGATTTGACGAATACGGGACTCGCGCTCAAAAGCGTCATAGACCAATTCAAGGAGCAAGCCGCGAATGTCGAGTGAGACAGTCCCAGAGCCGAGGCGTGGCCTTATGCTTGTCATCTCGAGTCCGTCAGGGGCCGGGAAAACCACGCTGGCGCGAATGCTCATGCGTGAATTTGACGATGTGAAATTGTCCGTTTCTGCAACGACTCGCGAACCACGCCCGAATGAACAGGACGGTGTGGACTATCATTTTCGCTCCGAGGCAGAGTTTCGAAATATGATCAAACGCCGAGATTTTCTCGAATGGGCGAAAGTGTTTGATCGATACTATGGCACGCCGCGCGCGGATACGGTTGCGCTGCTCGAAAAGGGCAATGATGTCTTATTCGATGTCGATTGGCAGGGGGCCGATGCGCTTCACGATCAAATGCCGAATGATTGCGTCTCCGTTTTTGTGCTGCCACCGAGCATTGAAGCGTTGGAAAAACGTCTGGCAGCCCGAGAAGGCTCAACGCCTGAAATGGTCGCGCGTCGGATGAGCGACGCTCAGGCCGAGATCCTCCATTGGCGGCGCTATGATTACTGCATCGTCAACGATGACTTAGAAGACGCATATGAGAAGCTCCGTCGGATCCTCTTAGTCGAACGCACGAAGCGTCTGAGAGAACATAAACTTGAAGATCATGTTCGCAGGCTCTTAGGCGAACTGTAGCGGTCAACGCGACGCTCGTGTGTTCGCATAGATCCGTGCGAGAGCGCGGAATTCGCTTTGAGTGAGCGTTTCCGCGCGAGCGGTTGGATCAATTCCACAGGTGTCTAGCCACGAAGTGGCATCCAAGCCCACGGTTCTTGCAAGAGATTTCAGCCCAGCGCGCAGCATCTTCCGGCGTTGCCCAAAGGCAGCGGTCGCAACGGTCTCGAGACTTCCAACGTCTTCAAACCTGTCGGCATCGCTTAAGGGCCGGAAAACAGCGACAGCACTGTCGACTTTCGGAGGTGGACGAAATGCGCCCGGCGGCAACGTGAAAGCAATAGCTGCATCGCAAACCGCGCCGGTCAGGACTGCGAGTCGTCCATAATGCCTGTCCCCAGGACGTGCGCAGGCGCGCTCCGCGACTTCCTTTTGGAACATCAGGGCCATTTCCCCGCGCCAAGGGCCTGATTTGAGCCAATTGATCAAAAGTGGTGTCCCGACATTGTAAGGCAAATTTGCAATGATCATTACAGGGTCAGCCGATTGTTGCACCGCTTCGAGCGTGGCCCAATCAACTTTTCGAGCGTCTTGTTGGATGACGTTGAGGCGTCCGGTTTGTGCTTCTGGCCAGTCACTCAATGCTTCAGCGAAGCGATGATCTGCTTCAATACACGTCAGGCTCTTCGCCCCAGACTCCAATATGGCGCGAGTCAGACCACCCGGACCGGGCCCGACTTCGATCACCGTTCGATCTTTAACCGGCCCGGCCGCTAAAGCGGTCCGGTGTAAAATATCGGGATCAAATAAGAAATGCTGCCCGAGAGCCTTTCGCGCTGGTGCTTGCGTCAGGTCCGGGCGCTTAGACATTTGCCTGATCTCTGTGTCGGCACATCGCCTCAGCAAGCGATAGAGCCGCTAAGAGACTATCAGGGCGGCAAGTTCCATCCGCAGCCGCGTCATAAGCGGTGCCATGGTCAGGGCTGGTGCGGATGATTGGAAGTCCGAGTGTCGTATTGACCCCGCCCCACATATCAAGCGTTTTGACCGGGATCAGACCTTGATCATGGGTCATTGCGATAACCGCATCAAATGCCCCATTCAGAGCTTCATGGAAAACCGTATCGGCCGATCGAGCATCCGTAATGTTGATCCCTTTCTGGCGAAGACGGTCTGCAACTGGGTTGATGATGTCACGTTCTTCGGTTCCGATTGACCCACTTTCACCCGCATGCGGATTAAGTCCGGTGAATGCGATGCGCGGCTCGGAGACACCAAAATCACGCCTCAAGGCCGAATCTGTGATGCTTGCAACTTCGAAAAGGCTGTCCGTCGTAAGGTGCTCTAAAACACGCAACAGAGGGACATGGATGGTCGAGAGCGCTACCTTTAAGCCGCCCCCGACGAGCATCATGACCGGGCGAATGGTCGTATCATGCGCCTCAGCGCACAGACTTGCGATGAACTCCGTATGCCCCGGGAACGCAAAGCCAGCATCGTAAAGAACATGTTTCGCGATTGGGTTTGTCACCACAGCCGCCGCCTCGCCATTTAGACAGGCCAAAGTCGCTGACTTTATGCTGTCTATGATCGCTGGGGCATACGCTGATGAGGGCACACCAGGAGTTAGGGATCTCGCGGATTCGAGTGTTACCGGCAAGATCGGTAATGCGGTCTCAAAAACTGCTAACGCATCGTCTGGCACTGCAATCTCGACGACTGGGACCACGCTCCGGTATAGGTTTGGTTCGCCGATCACATAGAATGGATGCCGTTGCGCCTCTCGATATGTCTGCCACGCTTCGCTTGTGATTTGCGGCCCACACCCCGCGGGGTCACCCATAGTCACGGCGAGGGGCTTCAGTGTGTCGGCCAATGCGCTTATTGACGGCGAATGATCGTGGCTTCTCGGCGAAGATTTCGAAGGCTACGTTCAGAAATCATGCCGAGTTGTTCGCTGAACAGTCGATCCTCAATTTGTTCGCGGTTTGGCAACGCCTCAACATTGTTTTGCCGGTCGCAAACATACATCACGGCGAGCGTTCCAGACTGAGCAAAGATGTCAGTTGGCGAGCCAATGTCAGTCTGCAAAACCATTTCTCGTCCTTCCGGACCGAGTTCGTCGACATTTAGATCGTCCAACTCGACCGATCGTAAATTGCTATCATTTTCGACGACTTCTTCGATTGAAGCACAATCTGAAATATCGTCGATTGCACCTTGCAGGCTCGTCTCGGAGCCATCATTGACTGTCAGGCGCGTTACATCGACGACCGTCGTCGATTCTGATGGATCTCGTTTGCTGCGGACACTCATAATATAAACGCCATCATCGACCACCACAGGTTCCGTGATCCCCGGCTCGG
>JBCBQS010000053.1:0-14190 GCA_039820085.1 Pseudomonadota bacterium | reverse complement strand
GATTGTTTTAACGGGCAAGCTTTGGCTAGGCCGCCGCCATCAAGCTTTCAAACATGCCGAGACCATCAGACCCGCCTTCATGACCCCCAATCGCGCGTTCGGGGTGAGGCATCATGCCGAGCACGCGGCCATTCTCGCTGATGACACCCGCAATATCACGCGCCGATCCGTTAGGGTTGTCGAGATACCGGAACGCCACGCGGCCATCGCCTTCAAGCGTGTTGAGCGTGTCTTCGTCCGCAACGTAATTGCCATCATGGTGAGCGATTGGAATCGTGATTTCGTGCTCATTCGTATAGGCGCTTGTAAACGCGCTATTGCCGGTTTCGATTTTCAACTGCTCAGGGCGACAGACGAATTCGAGACCTGCATTGCGAATAAGCGCGCCGGGCAGCAGTCCGGTTTCACAGAGAATTTGGAAGCCATTGCAGACGCCGAGAATATAGCCGCCGCGTTCAGCATGTGCTTTGAGCTGCGAAATGACCGGGCTGTTTGCTGCCATCGCGCCGCATCGTAAATAATCGCCATAAGAAAAGCCGCCGGGCACCATCACCAAATCCGTCCCGTCGGGGATGGTGCCGTCCTTATGCCAAACCATGGCGGGGTCTTGCCCCGTCATTTGGCGCAGAGCGACCTCAGCGTCGCGATCACAGTTCGATCCGGGGAAGACGATGACGGCCGTTTTCATAGTCGCTCCTATTCTTGGCACCGCCTTTAGCAGGGAGTCGGCCAAAAAGGGAATATCCGATAATGCCTTTTCTTGATTGACGCTTGCCACTGCTGAGGCCAAACCCCGCGCCATGTCGACCAAGCATCTTTATCGCGGAAACGCTCCCGTTCGTCTGAACAAGTGGATGGCCGAGCTTGGCCTCTGTTCGCGCCGCGAGGCAGAAGCCTTGATCGCTGGCGGCGGCGTCTTTGTCGATGAAGTTTGCGTTGAGCGACCCGGCCACAAGATCGAGCCCGGTCAAACGCTTGAATTGACAGACCATGCCGAGCGCGCGATTGCGAGCAAGTTTACCGCAGTCCTCAACAAACCTGTCGACTATGTTTCAGCCCAGCCCGAAGACGATCAAGTTCCGGCGGTGAGGCTCTTGAAGACAGCCAATGCAACGGATGGATCACAAGGTCCGGCGAAAGATGCGAGCCTCGCCCCGCTTGGCCGATTGGACCAGGACTCGCATGGATTACTCTTGCTTTCAGATGATGGCGTGCTCGCCAAAGCGATTATTGGTCCGCAGCATAGCCTCGAGAAAGAATATCTGGTCACCGTGCATGGCAACATTACTGAAGGTCGCCTGACTTTGCTGCGCAGTGGTTTGAGCTTGGACGAGCGACGCTTGAAGCCAGCAAAAGTTACCATCGTTGAAGGCCGAACTCTGCGCTTTGTTCTCAAAGAAGGCCGCAAGCGACAAATCCGGCGGATGTGCGATTTGGTTGGATTGCGTGTGATTGACCTTCAACGGATCCGGATCGGTCCTTTAGAGCTTGGGGATCTGCCGCAAGGACAGTGGCGGGCTCTGAAAGCGAAAGAGCGCGCCGAACTCATCGCCTCATCTCTGCCACCAAAAACAAAACGACTGACCGACGAAGACGGGAAACCGATCCGCAAAGGGCGGAGTTTTATTGGGCGCGGCGGCAAGAAGCCCAATCGCGACCGACCGAGAGAAGAGACCCAGCGCCCACGTGGCCGCGGCCGACCTGACAAACCTGCAGGCGATCGAAAAGGACCGCGAAGTCGAAGAGACTAGCGGTCTTCCGAGTCCGTTTCTGGCAAACCATCGACAAAACCAGCTGACGCTTCTTCATCGCCGGGGATGAAGCCTGTTCCAACTGAATAGATTGGTGCAGATCCATCGCGCTCCGTCCAAGGGACGCGCGGTGGTGTTGGCGCTGATGCAGGTGCCGACGGATTTTGTAGTCCACTCGCGGCCTGAACGGTCGCTGCCGTCGCTGCATTCGGGACGGGCGGCGTACGGACGGGTTCTTTGTAAAGGAGATGCGGTTCGCTGCGTTGGACCGGCGCTGCGTAAACAGGGGGTGCCGTTACAGCGCGTGTATCGACGGTGATTTGCGGCGCGGCTGATGGCGCTTTGAAGACCACGGGCGCTTGCGCGGCTGGCTTTGGTGCTGCCATCGGTGCGGGTTCAGGAGTTAGCGTTTGCAAACTCACAGGCGCGGAGACGACGGTAACCGTCGAAGCTGGGGATGAGAGCGACGCCTGAGGTGCAGCCGGGGCTGGCATAGCAACCGGAGCCGGGCTTGGTGCAGGTTGCGCCGCTGGTTGTGGGATCACCATGACCATGGGCTCAGGATCCGGCCCACCGAGTAATTCCGGTTCCTCAGGGTCGACGGGGGCGAGGTAGACCCGTGTTGAGACTTCCGACAGGGTCGGTTGCTGAGGCTGATACAGCATTGCTGCGTCGCGTGTCGCGGACATTTGCCAGGTCTCTGAGATGCCCGATACCGCTCCGGGCCGAAAGCTCATCCTGCCCGGGCTTTTCTTCAGCTCACACCGTGGTCCGAGCTTGAATGTGGCAGGCGTCAGGCTCCATGACGCGCAGGCTTGTTCGCCATTGCACATTTGCGCGCAGGCCTCTGCCGTTGTGCCCCGTTCTGACCGATAGAGGTCGCCAAATCGATAAGTGTCCGTTTCGACCACAGTCGATATTTCTGAGGCGCTCGCTTCGATTAGAGCGAAGCTAGCCACCAGCGCTGTGAGGGTCAGAGTTGGCAAAATGCGCATCGCCAAGGCTCCTTTTAAGCTGTGAACCAGCCCTAATATGCCATGGCGCTGCTTAATAAGCCGTGAGGAGAATTGATGAAGACGCAGCGACCTCAGAGAAAATACCGCGCTTCTGCGGCTGTTTTAGTTTGGATCGGAGATCACGCGCCGTGCAATGACCATGGCTTGGACCTCGCCGGCGCCCTCAAAAATGTTCAGGATTCGGGCATCCTGCAAGACGCGGCTGATCGGGTATTCTAGCGCGAAGCCATTTCCGCCATGGATCTGAACCGCATTGTCCGCTGCGGTCCAGGCGGCGCGCGCGGCTAAAAGCTTCGCCATCCCCGCTTCGAGATCGCATCTCTTACCCTGATCTTTTTGGCGTGCCGAATAATATGTGAGCTGGCGAAGCCCCACCAGTTCGGCGGCCATCATCACCAGTTTGTTGGCCACGCGTGGGAACTGGAAAATCGGTCGGCCAAACTGTTGCCGATCCAACGCGTACTTCAATCCGAGTTCGAACGCATTTTGCGCCACGCCAACCGCGCGCGCCGCCGTTTGGATGCGGGCCGATTCAAACGTCGCCATCAAATGCTTAAAGCCGAGACCCTCTGTTTCGCCGAGTAAATCAGCTGCGGGTACTTCAAACGCGTCAAAGCCAATCTCGTACTCTTTCATCCCGCGATAGCCGAGCACTTCAATTTCGCCGCCGGTCATACCGTCTGCCGGGAAAGGGGTTTCATCGGTTCCGCGCGACTTTTCCGCCAAGAACATTGAAAGGCCGGAGAAGTTGTCTGTTTTGGGATCTGTCCGTGCCAACAGGGTCATTAAGTCAGCGCGAACCGGATGGGTGATCCATGTCTTGTTTCCGGTGATTTGATAGGTCTCACCGTGCTTAACCGCACGCGTGCGCAACGCGCCGAGATCGGACCCTGTATTCGGTTCAGTAAATACTGCCGTTGGAAGGATGTCGCCACTTGCGATGGCGGGCAGGTATTTTTGCTTTTGCGCGTCAGTGCCGCCGATCAAAATAAGCTCTGCGGCGATTTCTGACCGCGTTCCAAGCGAGCCCGTGCCGATATAGCCACGCGACAATTCTTCAGACACCACGCACATTGCGGTTTTGCTCATACCGAGCCCGCCATAGGCTTCCGGAATGGTCAGTCCGAAGACGCCGAGGTCCGCCATTTCAGACACAACCTCCATCGGAATGTAGTCATTATCGAGATGCCATTGGTGCGCAAATGGCGCGATCTTGTCGTCTGCATAGCGCCGAAATTGCTCTCGGATCATCGCCATGGTTTCGTCTTCGCCCGTGGTCTCAACTGTGGCGCGCGCGAGACTGTCCGGTAAAAGCGCAGCCGCTGCGGCCATGGTTTGCGGCGTTAAGCCCCGTTCGATCAAAGTACGCACGGATGGGGTCTCAAATAATGTGTCGACCTCAGCCAGCGCATCGAGCTCGTGCGGGCGAATAATCTCACCTTGATTCATCGGCACACCGCCAACCAGATCGGCGAGATATCGGCTAAACAAAATTTGCGCGAGAAGGGCGTCGATTTCGCCGAGCGCGTCGTCTTTGTGTAAACGGCGAACCCAGTTCGCGGTCTCTTGAAGCGTCTCGACATAGGTGACGATCCAAGCGAAGCCATGCGCGACATGTTGATGGGATGTCAGCGCGTCTCGGTCGATCTTCCCGTCTGGCGCCAGCAGGTCGCCCACTTTGGATTTGACGGCACGTTTAAATTTGTCCGCTGCGGTCACAGCATCATCGAGCAGACCCGAAAGATCTTGCAAAACGATTTGAGATTGCAATCCGGTGATGCCGTCCATGAATGCTCCTGCTTCTGATGTCTGTTTTAAAAGGCATCAGTGCAAGTGTCACGGGGTACCCCTGCGGCGGAATAGACGTTGGCTCAGCGGCATCGAATTCACAGGGGAAATTCTGAGGCGAGCGGACGGCGATTGGAACCGGTTCACGTCAACTAGCCGTGTGGATGATAGCGGTCTTCCAGATGCCTGCGGTCTTTACTCACGGCGATTTTTTTGGCGCGGCGTCGAACAATCGGACGGATCAGACGAGGCGACGCACTAAAGGAATTCGCTTTTTGCTGCACTGTTGTTCCTTTGCACTTGAAAACCATTTGCGGTTGGGTCACTACTCCGCCCACGTGATAACATAACAAGAGTAGAATCATCATGCGCTACCTTCTCCTTGCAAGCATATCGCCACTCGCTTTTGCGTCCGTGGCGGCTGCACAATCCGATGAGCTTCGCGAAGCCACAGTTATTGTGACCGCGCCCGGACCCGAGCGGTCCGCAGACGAGCTGATCGGCAATGCCACCGCGCTCGACCGTGAAGACATTCTCGAGACGCTGAGCGCCACGCTCGGCGATACGCTCGATCGTCAGCCGGGTGTCTCGACCACATTCTTCGGTGCCGGTGCGAGCCGTCCAATCTTGCGCGGATTGGGGGCTGAGCGTGTCCAAGTTTTGACCAACGGAATCGGCGTGATTGACGTATCAGCGGCGTCGCCGGACCACCAGGTGACCGCGGATGGCATCGACGCGCAAGCGATCGAGATTTTACGGGGACCAGCCGCGCTCGCCTATGGCGGTCAAGCGATTGGCGGTGTCGTCAACGTAGTCGATGGACTGATCGTTGAAGACATCCCAGAAGAGCCATTCTCCGCCGATTTGTTCTCCGCATACAATAGCGTGAACGAAGGGACAGAGCTTGCCGGTCGCGGGCAGTTCACTGCTGGCCAATTGGTTTTCACCTTGTCGGGGTCGATGCGCGACTTCGACAATTATGACATTCCTGATTTCTCTGAATCAGCGCTCCAGCGCGCGCTCGAGGAAGCCGAAGAAGAGGAAGGCGAAGAGCACGAGGAAGAGGAAGAAGTTCGCGGCACGGCCGAAAACTCCTTCGTTGAAACTCAAACCCTCGCCGCCGGTGCAACTTGGGTCGGCGAGAACGGGTTCTTCGGAGTCGCGGTTCGCCAGCAAACGTCCGAGTACGGTCTGCCGGGTCACGGGCACGAACATGAAGGGGAAGAAGGCGGCGAAGAAGAAGGTGAAGAGGAAGAAGAGAACCCATTCATCGACCTGGAGCAAACCCGCTTCGATGTGCGCGGCGGTGTTTCGGTCAATAATGGCTTCCTGACCGACGTGATCGGGACTCTGTCTTTCGTCGACTATGAGCACACAGAATTTGAAGCGCCTGGTGAAGCAGGCACAGTGTTCGCAAATGAAGGCTATGAAGGCCGCGTCGAATTTGACCACGAATTCGCTGGCTTCCAAGGGGCGTTCGGGGTGCAAATCTCAGACCGCGAGTTCAGTGCGATCGGTGAAGAGGCATTTGTCTCGCCGACCGACACACAAAGTTTGGGTGTCTTCCTCTACGAAACCACGGAGTTCGATTCCGGTGTCGGGATTGAAGGCGGTCTCCGGTTTGAAAGCGTCGAGCTTGATAATGTCGTTTTCGGATCAGAAGACTTCAGCCTGTTCAGCGGATCATTCGGTGTCCACCGTCACCTCGACAATGGATGGTTCATTGGAGGCCAGATCGCCTATACAGAGCGGGCCCCGAACGAAAGCGAATTGTTTGCCTTCGGGCCGCACCTCGCAACCGATCAATTTGAGGTGGGTGATCAGAACCTCAGCAAAGAAAGTGGTCTCAACATTGAGGGGACAGCCCGCTGGGGAAGCGACACGGCTGGCTTTGGGATCAATCTGTTTGTGACAGAATTCAGTGATTTCACATTCCTCACACCTGGTCAGGTTCTGATCGAAGGTGTGCTTGTCGATGAAGAAGATGATCTGCCCGTCTTCCTGTTCGTTCAGGATGATGCGAGCTTTATCGGCGGAGAAATCTACGGGGATCTCATTGTCGAAGAAGGCGTGTTTGGCGCCCTCTGGGAATTCGGTGCGAGCGTCGATTTCGTCGAAGCTGATTTGGATAGCGGCGGCAATGTGCCATTGGTGCCGCCGGTCACTTTGAACGGCGATGTCAGCGCTGAATGGGGCCCGTGGGAAGTCGGCGCTGCCGTAACCATCGCCGGCGATCAGGACGATCCGGGGACAGGTCAGTTACCGACCGATGGATACACCACGCTCGACCTTCGCGGCGAAGTGGATCTGTCAGATTTCGGATTTGGCGCCGACGGGACTGAAGCCTTTGTCGAGGTTCGCAACGTCACCGATGAAGAGGTTCGGTTTGCGACGTCAGTGCTGAAAGATCTGATCCCGGCCCCTGGTCAAAATGTTCGGGTTGGCCTACGTCTCGCCTTCTAATGGCAAGACGGACTTCAGCTGCTTTGATTGATGGCTCGGCAATAACATTGTCGAGCCTCTGTCTCATCCATTGCCTTCTTCTTCCGGTCATGGCGGCAACCCTGCCGATTGCGGGCGTCTTGGCGGAAGCAGAATGGCTGCATCGTGCATTCATTCTCTTTGCATTACCCTTCTCAGCGATCGCTCTGACGTCTCGAAACATCACATGGCCAATCGGGTTGCTGATCGTCTTCGGATTTGGTAGCCTTGTCGCTGGGGGGTTTATCGAGGCTTTGCACGATTATGAAGTGCAGCTCACGGTAATCGGTGGTTTAGCGCTGGCGATGGGTCACATCTTAAGACTGACGCGGGCTCATTCGTCTGGCCAGGCATAGGCCGTTCGCGCGTCTTCAATATGTGCTAAATGCGCCTCGAGCGGTGACCAATCGTCATTTTGCGCGATGGGCTCCCAAAGGGCCTCCACGGTTTCATAGATAAGATCTACCGGCTTCGGGGCTTGGAAGTAGGGATGCGCCAGTCGGTCAGAACGTTCAGGGTCGCGCGATAGGATCGCACGCTCGATCGGTTCGAATGCGGCGGTATTGTAAAGCTCTGACTGTGGGCTCGCATCGGCCCGGTCCCGGCTCGCCTCGCCACACATCCAGTCAAAGAAGGTTTGCGGCCAGTTCGCGCCGCTTTGCGTCAACCAGCCATAAAAGTCCTGCAAAAAGATCAGGTCATCCTTTAGCTCCGCCGCCCGCGACAAGCCGAGCAGCGCAAGCGTGTGTTTGGCAAAACTCTCTTGATAGGCGGGCTCATAGGCTTGCATGGCCGCGGTCAGATCATCAGGTTCGGCGATGAGCGATAAGGCGCCCCCCAATTGCTGCAGCGCCCACAAGCCTTGCGCCGGTTGGCGACCAAATCGATACAAACCTTGCTGGTCAAAATAGGCGGCCGTGAAGTTCGGGTCGCTTGTCTCGAGGAATCGCCACGGTCCAAAATCGAAGGTTTCACCGGTAATGTTGAAATTGTCGGTATTCATAACGCCGTGAACAAACCCAATCGCCATCCACTGTCCGACCATTTTGGCCGTCGCTTGGCTCATGCGTTCGAACAGCGCCGGTGTGGCAATCCCGATCGCCTCATCGGCGCAATCTGGATAGTAATGCTCGATCACATGCCGGACCAATAGCGTCATACTGGCTGTATCATCAAAGTAAGCCGCGCGCTGGAATGTACCAAACCGCAGATGGCTGTGATTGAGGCGGACAAGCACGGCGGATCGGGTCGGTGAGGGTTCGTCATTACGGTGCAATTCTTCCCCGGTCTCGATCAGGCTAAATGCCTTTGACGTGGTTGCACCGAGCGCTTCGAGATAAGACGCGGCGAGGATTTCGCGAACCCCGCCTTTTAAGGTTAACCGCCCGTCGCCTTGCCGCGACCATCGCGTTTGCCCCGACCCTTTCGTGCCGAGGTCCAAGAGTCGATTCGATTTGTCTCTAAGTTGGGCGAACAGGAAGCCGCGCCCATCCCCGAGCTCTGGGTTGTAAACATGGAATTGATGGCCGTGATACCGCAGCGCCAAAGGGGTTTGCAGATTTTCCGGCAATGGCTCGAATTTCGCGAAGTGTGCGATCCAATCTGACTCGCTTAAAGACCCGAGCCCAATTTGTTCAGACCACCGAGTGTTGCGAAAACGCAACACCTGTTTTGGAAAATCTGCGGGTGTTGCTGCATCTGCGAAGACGGTAGAAAGTTGCTCAATTGGGACGGTCATGCCAGCGTCTAAGCCTGTTTTCGGCGATTTGGACAGCAAAAAAAGTTAATATCGATGATCGATACGAAGTGTGACAGTTTAATGTCGAGCGCTGTCAATATGGTCATGTTGCACCGCAGCATGAATAGGCACTTTCCCCCACGGATATAGTCCATAGGTTGCACGCCGAAGCCGTCCCCACATTAAGAGAGTCGGCTGCATAAAGTTTTTTACGGAGGAATATATGACGCTTGGAAGAAAGTTAGTGTTTAGTGCGTCGCTGGCAGCCATGACGGCTGGCGGTGTTGCGATTGCGCAGGATAGTGATGACGGTGATGAACTGCGTCAAAACACTGTGACGGTTACTGGTTCTTTCATTCAGGGGACACCCGAAGATGCGGCGCTGCCGGTCGACGTGCTGACCGCTGAAGACCTTCGCCTCGAAGGTAGCCCAACGATTACTGAATTGATCCGCAACCTGGGTGTGTCATCCGGTGTTGATGGCCAGACCAACCAGTTTGGATCTAACGGATTAGAAGGCACCGCAAACGTCAACCTTCGCGGGTTGGGCGCGGCGCGGACGCTGGTTTTGATCAATGGTCGGCGTCAAACGTTCAATCCGAATGCGATTGCTGAACAAGCCGCACTCTTTGTCGACACCAACAATATTCCATCAGCGGCTGTTGGACGCGTCGAAGTTCTGAAAGACGGCGCGGCTGCGGTTTATGGCTCTGACGCCATTGCCGGTGTCGTGAACTTCATCACGCGGAGCGATCTTGAGGGTCTCGAACTGGCAGGCAGCTTCCAACAATTCGAAGGCACCGACGGTGAGTATGACGTTTCGGCAGCCTACGGCGTCCAAGGCGACAATTGGAACTGGGTAACGTCTGTCGGATACCAATTCCGCAGCGAAGTGCCCCTCTTGGAAAAAGACTGGGCGGTCGTTCCATTTGATGAGAACTTTGTCGGTGGCTGGTCTACGATTGGTAACCCAGGTGCGTTTGTTGCGACGCCTAATGTCGGTCCAGGTAGCGCACTTGGCTCGCCGCTGGCATTTGCGAACACTGACGAAGCGTGTGCTGATCTCGGCGGCGTTGATGCCGGCGTTGTTTGCCGATTCCAGTTCACTCAATTCGACAACCTCGTCGAAGAAGAAGAGCGGTATCAGATCTTCTCAGAGTTTAACCGTACGCTGTCCAATGGCGCCGAATGGCATGTTGAAGCGCTGTACGCCAAAACGGAAGTTCCGGAGTGGAAAACGTCTCCGTCTTATCCGCCGCAATCGCTATTCGGTCAGGTAATTTCGCCAACTCACCCAGGTCTGCAGCAATACATTGCCGACAATCCAGGTTGGGCGGCAGCAACCTACACAGACTACACTGCGTTTAACGGGACCAACCCAGGCGCGATTGTTCCTGGCGGCTTGGATACAGCAACGACACCTCTGATCTTCTTTGGACGGTCATTTGGCTTCGGAGGCTTCCCAGGCACCGGTGGCGCGCAGGAAGGTGTTCGTGAATACGAAACTTGGCGTCTCGCGACCGACTTAACGGGCGAGTTCCAAAACGGCGTCTCTTACGATATTGGTCTTGGTTACTCCACGACTGAAGCATTCCAGGCGACGGACGACACGTTCACAGCGGGTTTTGCAGCAGCGCTCCAAGGCTTCGGCGTTTGTGCAGACCCAATTACTGGCGCCGTGCCAACTGGAGCTGTCGCCGGACAAGGTGGCTGTGAATACTATAACCCGTTCTCAAATGCGATTGCATCAAACGCGATCACAGGTGAAGCAAACCCAGGTTTTGTCCCAGCATTGGCAAATAGCGTTGCGCTCGCAGAGTGGCTAACGGCACCTCTCGAGACGGAAGACACGACGTCACTGTTGACATTCGAAGGGGTTCTCTCCGGTCAGAGCGGTGTTGAAGCGCAAGGCGGTTCAATCGGTTGGGCGGCTGGTTTCCAAGTGCGTCGTGAGACATTCAAAACCGATCCAAACGATGTTGCAGACTTGGCTGTGACACCAGGCGCGACTGGAAACGGTCCATTCTCGTTCCTCGCGGGTACAAACGCTGCAGATGAAGATCAGACGATCTTTGCTTTGTTTGGCGAACTTCAGATTCCGCTCTTCGAAGACGTGGATATCCAAGCAGCAATGCGGTATGAAGACTATGGTGGCGACATTGGCTCCACTTTGGATCCGAAGATTGCCGCGCGCTGGCAGGTGAATGATGTGTTTGCACTTCGAGGCTCTGCACAAACCTCGTTCCGTGGGCCAACACTGAACCAACTTGGTGGTGTCGGAACAAGCTTGCAGTTCATCTCACCAACAGGTGCCTTTAAGGCGGTTGATACGTTTGGTAATCCGGACCTCGATCCAGAGTCTGCGTTCAGCTACAATTTTGGTGCCTTGTTCCAGAATGGCGGGTTTAGCGCCTCGATCGACTATTACAATTTTGACTTCTCTGATCCAATCATCGTTGAAGAACAGTCAAACATTGTGAATGCTGCTGTTTGTGCGCTTGGTGGAGACCCAAACAGTTCATTCTGTGGCGGTGGTCTTGATCCAACATCAGCTGCACCTGTCTTGTCTCGCATCACATTTGCCGATCCTTCAAATCCAACCGGACCAGGGATTGAGCGCGTTGCTGTGAACATTGTGAATGGACCAGACATTAAAACTTCGGGTGTCGACCTCCGGGCAGAGAATGTATGGGATCTCGGCAACAATGGCGAATTCGCAATTGGCGGTGATGCGACGTACGTCTTTGAGTATGATGTCGACGCATACGAAGTCGAAGGCGTGTCCCTCGCCGTAGGCGACGTGGTTGGCCAGTTCAACCGCTCGAATTTCGTGCGTTCATTGCCACAGCTGAAAGCAAATGCCTTCGCAAACTGGTCAATTGGAGATCACAATGTTCGAGCCGTCGTTCGCTACATCGACTCCTATGATGATGAGCGCGGTACAGCGACAGCAGCGTCCGCGCCTGACACATTCCAGCCGGGCCTTGGAATTCCAGAAATTGACAGCCAAGTCACATTTGACCTGTTCTATAACTGGACCGCGCCATGGGATCTCGATCTGGGTCTGTCAGTGGTCAACGTAACGGACGAAGATCCGCCGTTCGCCCAGTTCGACCTGAGCTACGATCCGTACACGCACAACCCATTTGGCCGGACGTTTAAGGTCAGCGTGACAAAACGCTTCGGACTTGGCCAATAGGTTCAACGCAAAAACCAAAATCAAAAGGGCGGCTTTTGGGCCGCCCTTTTTCTTTGTCGTGTGTTCACTTCAATACGACGATGCTCAAATCGTCGCTGTCGCGAGGCCGTTAATTCAAGCCTTCGCGGCCAATGGCGTAGAAGCGTTCGCGGCGCTGGACGCGCAGTTCCTGCGGGCTGAGCGGCAACAGTGTTTGTAGCGCTTTGTCGATCGCTTTACCGGCTGCCTTGATCGCTTTGTCTGGGGCGCGATGTGCGCCGCCGACGGGCTCTTTGACGATGCCATCGACCACTTTCATCTTTTTCAGGTCACCCGCGGTGATCTTCATCGCTTCGGCCGCGTCTTTGGCTTTTGCTGCGTCGCGATAGAGGATCGACGCGCAGCCTTCGGGCGATATCACCGAGTAAATCGAATGTTCCATCATCAAAACATGATTGGCCGCAGCAATCGCGATTGCGCCACCGGACCCACCTTCGCCAATAATCAGTGAAATCATCGGCACGTTCAGAGTGAGGCAGCGCTCGGTTGAGCGCGCGATCGCTTCGGCTTGGCCGCGCTCTTCGCCGGCTTTGCCCGGAAAAGCGCCAGCTGTGTCAACAAAAGAGATCACGGGTAAACCGAACCGGTCTGCCAGATCCATCAGCCGAACTGCTTTGCGATAACCTTCTGGATGCGCCATGCCGAAATTATGCTTCAACCGGCTTTCAGTTGTACGCCCTTTTTCGTGGCCCATAACGACGACGGACTGACCGTTAAAACTCGCAAGACCGCCAATCACGGCTTCGTCATTGCCAAAGACGCGATCGCCCGCGAGTTCTTGGAAATCATCGAACAAGCCTTCGACATAATCGGTGAAATGCGGCCGTTCAGGATGCCGCGCGACCTGCGTCTTCCGCCAGGGATTGAGCGACGCATAAGTGTCTTTGAGCTGCTTTGCGGCCTTATCTTTGAGCTTTTTCAGCTCGTCATTAATTTGTGGACCGCCTTCTTGCGCGGCAACGGATTCGAGCTCGGCGATCTTGGTTTCAAGCTCGGCGAGCGGTTTTTCGAAATCGAGATATGTCGTAACCATGCTGGCTAAATAGCGCTGGTCGCTCTGTCTGCCTAGCTTTTTCCTGGGTCTGGACTGAATCGCTCGAACAATAGAACGGGATCGCCGCGATAGTCCGTTGGCCCGATTTCTTGGTATCCGAGCGTCTCAGCAACGCGGATCGATACCGTATTGTCGGGTTCGATGATACAGGTTGATCGGCCGGGATTGACCTCATCCAACCAATCATGCGCGGCCTTTGTCGCTTCGGTCGCATAGCCTTTCCCCCAGGCCGATTTCGCCAAAACCCAGCCGGCTTCTGGACGCCCGGAAATATCTGGCGACAAGGCGCGCATAAAGTCTGCGAATCCAACTTCACCGACAAACGCGTCGCTGCGCCGTTCGCGCACGATCCAATAGCCATAGCCAAGAATGTCCCACAGGCCGCGATTGCGCAGATGGGCAAACCAAGCATCTTGGGGGTCGCGCGTCTGGCCACCAATATAGGTTACGACCTCGGGGTCCGCCCACATCGCGGCCATCTCTGGATAGTCAGATTTTTCGCAAGGCTTTAGACTCAAACGCTGAGTCAAAAGAGTGGGAGCGTTCAAGCCTGCTCTTTCATACGCTCAAGCATCTTACCCATGGCCGCATGCACCGTTTGGATCGCTTTCAGCGGCCGCACCATGACTTTGAAATCAATGATCTGCCCGTGTTCATCCCACTCGATCATATCAATTCCGTTGACGTGAATCCCGTCCATTTCGGTTTCAAACTCAAGCACGGCCTTGTCACCGCAATCGAATACACGCGTGTATTTAAATGTACCATTTCCAAGCGTGTTTCCGGCGGCTGAGAGATAGGCAAACGTAATCGCCTTGCCTTCTTGTGGTGTGTGCACCACTGGGCTGCGGAACACGACATCATCGTGTAGCATTTCCAGTAAGCGACCGCGATCATGCCCACCGGTCATATAGTCAAACCAGTTTTGGAGATTGGGCTGATATCCAGTGACCGAAACACTGTGTTGATTGGACATGACGGTTCCCTCCGACGCTTTTCATCGAACGGTGCAGTGCAAAAGGCCCTTTGTCTAGGGAAATTCAAATTGCCCGCGCGGCTAGGGTTTAGGCCGGGCTGACTTTTCATCGAGGCCAGAAATGCCCTGCCTGCTCTTCAAAGCGGTG
>JBCBQS010000052.1:0-14272 GCA_039820085.1 Pseudomonadota bacterium | reverse complement strand
GGATTGGCCGGAACACCCATAACCACAAGCTTGCTATCGGGGCGAAGCTTCATCTTTCCGGGGCGCGACCGCACCAGCATCATCAATTGAGCTGGATCGACACTTGTGTCGTCTCTGAACGTAATCACCACGCCCTTTGGCCCCGCATCCAGTTTCGAAATACCGAGCGACTTACAGGCCACTTTGATGGCTGTGACATCCAGCAATTGCTGTGTCTCTTCAGGCAGTGGACCGAACCGGTCAATGAGTTCAGCGGCGAACGCTTCGCGCTCTTGCTCCGTCGCAAGGTCGGCGAGCCGTCGATAGAGCCCTAAACGCACGCCGAGGTCTTCGACATAGCCGTCTGGGATAAGGACAGACAGTCCGAGATTGATTTGCGGAGACCACTCATCGACGAATTCGTCTTCGCTATTGGACCCAGACTGAAGCGCTTTGACCGCGTCTTCCAACATCTGTTGATACAGCTCAACCCCAACCTCTTTGACGTGCCCAGACTGCTGGTCGCCAAGCAAGTTGCCACCGCCGCGCATATCCAAATCATGACTGGCCAATTGAAACCCAGCCCCCAGACTGTCGAGTGATTGCAGGACACGCAGACGCCGCTCGGCAGATGGCGAAATCACGCGATCGGCAGGTGTGGTCAGATAGGCATAGGCCCGCAACTTGGAGCGCCCGACACGTCCTCTGAGTTGATACAGTTGCGCGAGACCGAAGCGATCAGACTTATGGATGACCAGCGTGTTGGCCCGCGGAATATCAAGACCGCTCTCAACAATTGTGGTGGAGAGAAGGACATCATACTCGCCATCATAGAAAGCCGTCATCAGATCTTCGAGTTCACCGGAGGGCATTTGCCCATGCGCGACACAGAATTTCACTTCCGGCACATTGGCTTTCAAGAAATTTTCGAGGAAGTCCAAATCTGAGATACGCGGAGCAACATAATAGCTTTGCCCGCCACGATACTTCTCGCGCAATAGAGCTTCGCGAATGGTCACGGCGTCGAACTCGGTCACGTACGTTCTCACCGCCAAACGGTCGACGGGCGGAGTTGCGATGATCGAGAGATCTCGAATGCCTGTGAGCGCCATTTGCAGCGTCCGCGGGATCGGCGTCGCTGATAGTGTCAGCACGTGGACATCAGCTTTCAGCTCTTTCAGGCGTTCTTTATGCTTCACGCCAAAACGTTGCTCTTCATCCACCACCAATAGGCCAAGGCGTTTAAACTCGACATTTTTTGCCAGCAGCGCATGGGTGCCAACCACGACATCAATCGTGCCACTCGCCATACCGGCTTTCGTTTCGCTGGCTTCTTTTGCTGACACAAAGCGCGACAGAGGTCGGACATTGAGCGGCCACCCGGCAAACCGTTCGGCAAATGTGTTATAGTGCTGGCGCGCCAGCAACGTCGTCGGCGCGATTACTGCCACCTGCTGTCCCGCCATGGCCGCGACGAAGGCCGCCCGCAACGCGACTTCGGTTTTGCCAAACCCGACATCCCCACAGACCAGTCGATCCATCGGCTTGCCAGAAGAAAGATCGCCAAGAACATCCTCAATTGCGTTGAGCTGGTCGTCAGTCTCTTCATACGGAAAACGCGCCGCAAATTCTTCGTACAGTCCGTCGCCGGAAATGACCGCATCGGCTTTCTTCATCTCGCGCGCCGCGGCGATCGCCATCAATTCGGCGGCCATTTCGAGGATCTTCTTCTTGGCGCGCGCCTTGCGAGTTTGCCAGCCGACGCCGCCAAGGGCGTCAATTGCGCTTTCAGCGTCCTCACTGCCATAGCGGCTGATGAGATCGATATTCTCAACTGGCAGGAAGACTTTGTCGCCCTTCGCGTAACCAAGCTCAAGGCAATCATGCGCTGCGCCCGCGAGATCGAGTGTCTTCAGCCCGACATAGCGCCCGACGCCATGGTCAACGTGAACGACCAAATCTCCGGGATTGAGACTTCCGGATTCAGCAATGAAATTTGCCGCTTTGCGCTTACGTCTCGGCGCTGCAAGGCGGTCGCCGAGGATATCTGGTTCGCCAATAATCGCGAGATCATCCGTTTCGAACCCATTCTCGAGCGGCAGCTCACTAATCGCGATTTCAGCTTTGCGGGCCGCTTCAAGCGAATAGACACGGGTCGCATCGGGCAAGCCATGATCGTCCAGAACACCTTCTAAGCGGCTTGCTGACCCATCGGTCCAGGCGCCGAAGATGACGGTCTTGCCAGTCGAGTGCATGGCCTTGGCGTGCTGCGCGGCGACTTCGAAGATATTGATCTCGGGCTGCGCGCGTTCCGGCGCGAAGTTGCGCCCTTCAACTCCGCCCAGCGCGAGACCGCCATCGCCTTTGCCGGGATGAAAGCGCGCCACGCCTCGGCTTTGCAAAGCTGCGGATAACTGATCTTCGGTCAAATAAAGAAGGTCCGGTGACAGCACGCGGGCTTGGCGCTCTTCGCCGGCAGCCTCTAGCCGAGCCGCGTGATAGTCTTTGGCTTGCGATAAACGCTCAGCGGCAGCCTCAGCTGACAGCGCGCCGAGCCCTATAAGAGCGTTCGGTCCGAGATAATCGAACAAGGTATCTAGACGGGCGTGGAACAGTGGCAGCCAGCTTTCAATGCCGCCACGCCGGATCTCAGCCCGCGCCGCTTCGTACATCGGATCTCCCACGGGCGAGCCAAGCTCGGCCAAATAGCGCTCTCGAAACAGCCCGAGCGTTTGCTCATTGAACAGGATTTCAGAGACCGGCGCGAGCGCGACGCGGTTGAGCGTTCGCGTCGAGATTTGGGTCTCGGGATCAAACGCTTTGATCGTTTCAATCTCGTCACCGAACAGGTCGAGACGAACCGGTTCATTTCCGGTTGGCGGGAAGATATCAACTTTGCCGCCTCGAATGGAGTACTCGCCTTTTTCTGAAACCGAGGCGACACGAACATATCCATTGATGCCAAGATAAGAGGATAGCTCGTCCTGCTGGATGCGCCCTCCGGTGTAGACAGACAGCGAGCTCGCCCGCATCGTTTCGACCGGAGGCACGCGTTGGACCAGCGAACTTGCTGTGGTGACGACGAAGCAAGGCTCAGCATTTGCTGCCCGCTGGGCGAGGTTTGCTAAGGCGGCACACCGCGCGGCGGCGACAGCAGGCGACGGACTGACCCGGTCATACGGCAGCACATCCCACCCCGGCAGACGAATTGCCTCTAAGCTCGGGCGATAAAACTGCGCAAGTTTCAACGCAGTCGCGGCTTGTTTGTCATCTCGCGCGACATAAAGCGCTGCACCCCCTCGCCCCTCAAGCGCTTCAATCAAGCGCAAGACATCGACCCCAAACGGCGCCTCATAGGTCGCAGCTGGGCTGTTCAGATGCGATAACAATTCGATCGAACTCATCGACGATTGCTCCGAAATTGGGCGGGGTGAAAGATCGCGAAGCGCGCTACATAACGCATTAAGAGCGAAAGACCAGATATCCTGCTGTGGCTTGCGAACAAGACGGTGCTGAGTTGTGGATAAAGCCAGAATTACAAGGGAGGTTTGTGAGTCGCAGGGCTGCCCAAGACCGCGAACTATGGTTAATAGCGCCGGATGAGCAATGCCATCGCCCCCCTTCACCAGGACGAAAAAATCGGTCCCGAGCTGCCACACAACTTATCGGCGGAAGCCGCTGTGATCGGATCGATCTTGTACGACAATAATGCGTTTCAGCGTGTGTCTGACTTTTTACGCCCGAGCGATTTTTATGCGCCGGCGCATCAAGAAATTTTCGAAGCATGCCAATTGCTGATTCAAAATGGACGCGTTGCCGATGGCGTGACGCTTCGCGAGCAATTCGAGAAAGACGAGCGCCTGACACAAATTGGCGGTGCACAATATCTCGCTGACTTACTCGATAGCGCCGCCTTTGGGCCGGAAGTCCAAGACTATGCCCGCATCATTCGCGATCTCGCGATGCGGCGCGAACTTATCAATATTGGCGCGGGCGTGCAGTCTCGAGCTCAGCATCATGACCGCGAAGTTGATGGCACGCAGCAAATTGAGCTTGCCGAACGAGAGTTGTTTTCACTTGCCGAACGCGGCTCAACAGGGCGCGGTTTTTCAAGCTTTGCAGACGCGCTCACAGAATCTCTTCAGATGGCAGAAGCCGCGTTTAAGCGCGAAGGTAAAATAGCTGGTATCGCAACCCAGCTCGATGATCTCGATCACAAAATGGGCGGTCTGCATAAGTCAGACTTGATCATCATCGCAGCGCGCCCCTCTATGGGGAAGACCTCTCTGGTCACGAATATCGCCTACAATGTCGCCGCAGATTATCGCGGTGAAAAACTCGAAGACGGGTCAACAAAGACGGTGAATGGCGGCAAGGTCGCGTTCTTCTCGCTTGAGATGTCGTCTGAACAGCTCGCGACGAGGATATTGGCGGAACGCACAAGTATCAACGCCCACAAAATTCGCCAGGGCGAGCTCGATAAGCATGATTTTGAAACCCTGCGCGAGGCGACGGAAGAGCTTCAAAATCTGCCGCTCTATATTGATGATCAGGGCGGAATCTCCGTCAGCCAGCTCGCCGCGCGGGCCCGCCGCCTCCACCGTGCCCAAGGCATAGACCTGATTATCATCGACTATTTGCAGCTCTTGAGCGGCACATCGGGCAAGTCCGACGTCAATCGCGTTCAAGAAATCACGCAAATCACCACCACGTTGAAAGCGCTGGCTAAGGAACTGAATGTCCCGGTGATTGCTTTGTCCCAACTGTCTCGCCAAGTCGAGCAACGGGACGATAAGCGCCCGCAACTCTCTGACCTGCGCGAATCAGGCTCGATCGAGCAAGACGCGGATGTTGTGATGTTCATCTATCGGGAAAGCTATTATTTGGAGCGCACGGAGCCGCAAGCTGATGGCGGTGACCCAGCGGCGGCTGACAAATGGGCGGCATGGCGGCAACGCATGGACGAGGTTTATGGCACGGCTGAAGTCATCCTTGGCAAGCAACGCCATGGCCCGATCGGCAAAGTCGTACTGTCATTCGACGCCAATGTGACGCGTTTCGGCAACTTGGCGCGCCCGTCTCAAGGTGGATTTGACGAATAAGCCTTACAACTGCCGCAAAGCGTTGTAATCCCGCGCATATGAGCCTGAGACCGCGCGCCCATATTCATCTTGGCAATATCGCCGACAATTGGCGCACCCTTCAGGCTGCGCAGGCACAAGGCGTTACAGCCGCCGTGATCAAAGCAGACGCGTATGGACACGGTTTGCGCCAAGTCGCCGAGACGTTGCACGATGCGGGTTGTGATCATTTCTTTGTCGCGCACAGCCATGAGGCGGAACTGACCCGCGCCACGCTTGGCAGTCATCCGAACATCTATGTGCTAAACGGCCCTTCCCCGGACGAAGAAGCACTGTATCGCGAAAATGCGCTCATTCCGGTCATTAATTCGAGTTTTCAATTTCGCACGATGGCGGAGTGGCTGGTCGATGGTGTAAAAATGCCGCGTGGGTTCGCATTACACTTTGACACTGGCATGAACCGGCTTGGTTTGCCGGTCGAGGACGCCGCCGAGCTTGCTGATGCTAGCGAAGCACAATCGCCGGTTTTGATCATGACACATCTGGCCTGTGCTGAGACAAGCGATTCGGAGATGAATACAGCTCAGGCGGCAGCGATTGAGGCTGTTTCATCGGTCTTTCCGGGCGTTCCGATGAGCATTGCGAACTCTGGCGGTGTCTGGCTCGGGCCAGACTTTCATCATGCCTTGTCGCGCCCGGGCATTGCGCTTTACGGCGGCGGTCATCCCCCGGATGGTGTATCGCTTAAGCCCGGCCTGACGCTAGAAGCGCCAATCCTCCAGGTCCGACAGATTCCTCAAGGCGAAACAGTCGGTTACGGCGCGACATGGCGCGCCAAAAAAACAGCGCTCATCGCGACATTGGCGATCGGCTATGGCGATGGGGTCCCACGCGCGGCATCGAATAAAGGCTTTGTGAGCCTCGGCGGCATCCGCTGCCCAATCATTGGCCGCGTTTCGATGGATTTGATTACAATTGACGTCACGCAAGTTGCTGATCTTGCCAGACCCGGTGTTTATGGTCAGTTGATTGGGCCGGACGCGCCGTTAGAAGAACAAGCCGCCCTTGCGGGCACGATTGGATACGAACTCACCACAGGACTTACGCCCCGTGTCAAACGCATCTTCGAAAGCTAAACGGGGTTTCCCAAACCCCTTTCAATGGCTCGGCGCCGCGACGCTCGGCCTACTCGGCGAAGTTGGCCGTCTGTCAATCTTCACCGGCAAAACGATTGGCGCGAGCTTCAGCCCGCGCTGGTATCCTGCCCAAATCATTCGGCAGATGATTGCGATAGGCTTTTACAGCCTGCCCGTGGTCGGATTGTCGGCGGTCTTTATCGGCGCAGCCTTGGCCCTAAACATTTATTCTGGCGGCAGCCGATTCGGGGCTGAGCAGTTTGTGCCAAACATTGTTGTGCTCGGAATCACGCGCGAACTCGGTGTCACGATCACGGGATTGATGCTGGCCGGCCGTGTATCGGCGGGTATCGCCGCCGAAATCGGAGCCATGCGGGTCACCGAGCAGATTGACGCGCTCAAGACCCTCAGCGCCAACCCCTTCAGATATCTTTACGCCCCACGCTTCTTGGCGGGAATTCTCACGCTGCCAATGTTGGTCCTGATTGCTGATATTATTGGTGTGATGGGTGGCTGGGCCGTGAGCACCCTTGGCTTGGGCTTCGATTCAACGACCTATTTGCGCAATACGCTCGACTTCTTGACCTGGCAGGACGTCACCGTCGGACTGATCAAAGCGGTGGTGTTTGGTGGCGTGATCGCCATCCTGGGCTGTTACCATGGCGACAAGTCTAGCGCTGGCGCCACCGGTGTCGGCCGCGCAGCGACCTTCGCTATGGTTGGTGCAGCCGTGCTGATCCTCGCCTTTAACTATCTCATCTCAACCGTTTTGGTGGATTTCGGCTCATGAGCACCAACGCCCTTCTCGAACTCAAAGAGGTCCACAAATCATTCGGACCAAAACATGTGCTCAAAGGCGTGAACGTGGACGTTGCGCCAGGACGGTCTTTGGTCATTCTTGGCGGGTCCGGCTCCGGCAAATCTGTGATGTTGAAAAACGCCCTCGGGCTGATGACGCCAAATGAAGGGCAAATTCTATTCAATGGTGAGGATGTCACCCACGACCAGGGCAAAACGCGCGAAGCGATGCGCGCCAGAATTGGCATGCTGTTTCAGTCCGCCGCTCTGTTCGACAGTCTCACGGTCTGGGAGAATATCGCCTTCCGCCTGCTGAATGCCGACGGGATGAAGCGCAAAGAGGCCAAGGAGCGGGCGATCGAGACCCTCAAACAAGTTCGTCTTGGCTCTGATGTCGCTGACCTGACACCCGCAGAGATTTCGGGCGGCATGCAAAAGCGGGTTGGTCTTGCCCGAGCGATTGTGTCCAAACCGGATCTGATCTTCTTTGACGAACCCACAACGGGTCTCGATCCGATTACGGCTGACGCAATCAATGATCTGATCGTTGAGCAGACGAAAGCTTTAGGGGCTGCCGCGATCTCGATCACGCATGATATGGCCAGTGCGCGTAAGATCGCGGATGAAATTGCGATGTTGTTCGAAGGCAAAATTATCTGGCGAGGGCCCGCCAGCCAAATCGACAATAGCGGCAATAATTATGTCGATCAGTTTGTACACGGTCGCGCCGAAGGCCCAATTCAACCGGCTCTCTAAGCCCGCGCAGCATCAATCCGTGCACGCGCGATTTCGTCTGCGACCTCATTGGTTGGGCGACCTGCGGCGAGCGCATCATCTAAAACTGTGCCCAATGTATCGATCAGCGTATCGACTTTCTGGTCGACCCAGGCTCTCGAATACGACCCGGAAATCTCTGCGGCGACATTAATGATCCCACCGCCATTGATCACGTAGTCAGGCGCGTAGAGAATGCCCGCACGACGAACCAGCTCGCCCATTTCCGGAACGACCAGCTGATTGTTCGCCCCGCCCGCGATGACTTTGACCTTGAGACGCTTCAACGTGTCTTCATTGATGATGGCCCCGAGCGCATTTGGCGAAAAGACATCGGCGTCTGCGTCATAGATCTCATCCGGAGCGACTATTTTTGCGCCTGTCCGTTTGGCAACATCGGCCAACGCCTCTTGATCTATGTCAGTAATGATCAGTTTCGCCCCAGCTTCAGCCAGATGCTCGCAGGTATATCCTCCAACCGACCCAACGCCCTGCACAGCGATAGTCTTGCCATGCAGATCGTCATTGCCAAAGGCCCGCTGCGCTGTCTGCCTTATGCCTTTGAAAACTCCGAGGGCGGTGATCGGAGAAGGGTCACCGCTGGCCGCTGCACCGGTCGTCAATCCGGCGGCATATTTTGTTTCTTGTGCTGCGATCTCGATATCGGCGGTGTCGATCCCGACGTCCTCTGCCGTCCAATATCGGCCTTGTAAGCTTTCCACGGCGCGGCCAAAGGCACGAAACAAAGCCTCGGACTTGTCTGTTTTCGAATTGCCCCAAATCACGGCTTTGCCACCGCCATGCGGGATCGACGCCATCGCATTCTTGTAGCTCATACCTTGACTGAGACGCAGAGCGTCTTTGATCATCGCAGCACTATCAGGATAGTCCCACATCCGTGTTCCGCCCGAGGAAGGCCCCAGAACGGTCGAGTGGATGGCGATCACAGCTCGCAATCCGCTGGCCTCATCACTGAAAAAGTGGACGCCCTCATGATCATCAAATGATGGATTGTCGAACATCGCTCAACCAAAGCCTATCGTTGCATTTGAAACCGTGTGGCGGTGTAGCGTGGATATCCGCTGGGTCAATCTTCACCCGACATTTCGTCCAGGAACCTCGCCGACACCGCTTGGCAAAGCGGCGTTCGGATCTCTCAAAAAGGTCAGCACGTCTTCAAACACAAGTTCAGCCTGCAAATCGCGCAGCAACATGTGATAGCCGTCTGGATAGTAAGCGGTCCGCACATGCTCTGGGAGCTTGCGCGCGGTGCGTCGGAGACCGCGCTCGGGGATGACAATATCCTTCGCCCCATAGGTGAGCAGCATTGGAATTTCGGACGGCAGATCGGGAGCTGCACGGTGCGCGTTTTCCATCAGACTGACAACACCGTGGACCTGTTCGATTTTGTTGGTTTTTATGCCGAGTGGATCGGCCCATAGACGTTGCAACATTTCGACATTGTCGCTTGGCTCGATTTTGACGAACCTGGGTGGGCGGACGACCCAACCGGGTCGCACACGAACACTGCTCCAAAGTGCGATCCGTTGGACGACCGGGATTGTGCCCCAACCGCGCAGGCCTGGCCCACTAAACACGACCCGGTCGACCCCTTCTGGCGGTGCATCTGAGCCAAAGGCCGTCATCGTCATGGCGCCACCCATCGAGATTCCGACAACAGCCAGTACAGCGTCTGGATGCCGGGCGCGCGCCAGGCGCACGGCGGTGCGAAGGTCTTCTCGCATGACCTCCTCATCTGGCCAGTCGCCGCGCCCGACCGACCGGCCAAAGCCGCGCTGGTCATAGGCATACGTTTTCACACCCTGCTCGGCCCAATAAGGCGCGGCCATGTGGAACGCGTTGGCATAATCATTCATGCCGTGGACACCAACAATAACAATGTCCGGTTCTGCCTCTGGGCTCCACACGGTCAAACCAAGTTCTGCCCCATCAAAGCTCACCATACGATTATTCTGTGGGTCCAGCTGAGCCATTTCTGGGCGCTCCAAGGTTAGGGCTTTGAGGGTGGCAGGTGTGACGCAAGCGGCGAGAAAACCAAAGAGCGCCGCGATGGCTATAGCAATAAGCGCACCCGCTTTTGCAGTTCTGGCAAGAGCTCGGTTTCGAACCAAGGGTTGCGCTTCAGCCATGCATTATTTCTCCAACTCGGATGCGGGGTCACGATGACCCCTTGCTCTAACAGGTCACGCCACTTTTGCACGGTTGCTGTCAAAGTCTTTTCGACTTGGTCACCAATATGCCAGCGCTGTGCGTAGCCGCCGATCAATACTTTGAGCCGAAGCCGTGGCAAAAGTTCGAACAGGTCGGAATGCCAGTGTTCACTGCAGCGTTTCATTGGCGGAATGTCGCCGCCATTTTTATCGTATCCTGGGAAACAGAACCCCATGGGAACGATGGCGACTTTCGACTCATCATAAAAATCTGCTTCGCTCATTTGCAACCAAGCGCGCAACCTGTCTCCGGATGGATCGGTAAACGGACGGCCAGACGCCATCGCCAGATTGCCAGGCGCTTGACCAGCGATCAGAATTTTTGCGCTGTTAGAGACTTGAAGAATTGGTTTGGGCGCGCGGTCCATGTCGCCTACGCATAATTGACATGCGCGGATATTGGCTACGAATTGATGGAGATCGGTGCTCATAAATCTATCTGACCAATCGGGAGAGTTCAGACAAGGAGCCGAACCATGAGCGAACTGATCGAACAAATCATAAAGCCACGCGAGAAAGATCTCGGCGACGGCTTCGTCGTTCGGCGCATTTTGCCGTTTCACAGCCGCAAAATGGTCGGTCCGTTTATCTTTTTTGATCATTTTGGACCCGTCGACTACGCGCCTGGAAAAGGTTTCGATGTTCGCCCGCATCCTCATATCGGGCTCGCTACAGTGACGTTTCTCTATGAAGGTGCGATCCGCCATAAAGACAATCTCGGCAATGATCTCGTTATTCGTCCAGGCGCGGTCAACTGGATGACGGCGGGGCGCGGAATTTGTCATTCTGAACGCACGCCAGACGAAGAACGCAAAAACGGCCAGTCCATGCACGGTATACAAACCTGGGTCGCTTTACCGAAAGACTATGCCGAGATCGCGCCTGACTTTGTCCATCACCCGGCAGATACCCTCCCCGAGTTCGATCTCGGGGGCGCCCATGCGCGCGTGCTTGCCGGCGATGCGTTCGGACATTCGTCACCCGTCGAGTTTCCATGGGGCATTTGGTATGTCGGTGCCGATGCTGACTCCGGCGCGGACTTCACGGTCGGTGCCGAGGAAGCTGAAGAACGCGCGCTGTATGTGGCTTTTGGTGAAGCGGTGATTGACGGCGAGCTCATTGAAGCTGGCCAAATGGCGATTTTCACGCCTGGAAAAGACATTCCTATTTCCGTCGCTGCTGGCACACGCTTTATGCTGGCAGGCGGTCAACCCATGGATGGTCCACGAAAGATTGAGTGGAATTTCGTCGCGACCGACACGGATCGGCTCGAGCAAGCCAAAACTGACTGGCGCGCGTCAGCCGCTGGCGGTTGGACTGATACGCCTTTCACACTGCCCGACGGAGAAGATGAGTACATCCCGCTTCCAGGTGACTAAAGGGGGGCAGCCGGTCGCTTGTCGGGCTCTTTTAGCTGTGCCACACGATGCAAAAATATATTGAGTCTAGGAGCTTCACTGATGACGCGTTGGTGCCTTACATTGTTGGGCCTCAGTTGGCTTGCGGCGTGTGGGCAAGCGTCCAATGATGTTCAACCAATCAGCCCGAAACCGCAGCAAATCGAACGGGCTGATTCAACAGACCTTCCCATGCCGCTCCCGACTGGAACCAGCCATGACATCTTAGAAAGCGACCTAAGGCAACGCATTGCAGCGCTCGCGGATGACGCTTTCGAGGGTCGGGGGCCTGCCTCTGAGATTGGCGAGCGAACCGCAGACTGGATTGCGCAAGAGCTGGAGCGCGTTGGCGCAGAGCCAGCGGGCGAAAATGGAACCTGGTTTCAATCCGTGGGCATGGTTGAGCAAACTCTCGATGAGAACTCATCCAGCCTGGTTTTCTCAGGCGGCGCATCTGGCGAAGACTATCCACTGGTTTTGAAAGAAGATGCCGTGCTTTGGACGAAACGACAGGATCGTGTCACCGCGACATGGGAAGACTCCGAGCTTGTCTTTGTCGGCTATGGCGTCACCGCGCCAGAATATGGCTGGGACGATTATGCAGGATTGGACGTCGCAGGAAAAACCGTCATCATGCTGGTGAATGACCCAGGCTATGCCCGCGAAGACGAGCTCTTCAAAGGCAAAGCCATGACCTATTATGGGCGCTGGACCTATAAGTTCGAGGAAGCTGGTCGACGCGGCGCAACCGGCGCCATCCTCATCCACGAATCTGCTCCTGCGTCCTATGGATGGGACGTTGTCGCAAATTCGTGGTCAGGCCCCCAAGCGGACCTTTTGCGGTCGGATCAGGGCGCCAGTCGAGTGCTGTATGAGGGGTGGATTTCTGAAGAAACCGCCCGCGCATTGTTCGCCGAATCTGGCCTGGATTTCAGGGACATGAAACGTCTGGCGAAAAGCGAAGGGTTCACACCCATTGATATGGGAAACCTCACAGCGCGTGGGTCGCTGACGCAAACGGTGACGACCAAGACATCGCGCAATGTCATTGCGACGATTCCTGGAACGCAAGCGCCAGACGAGTACATGCTGTATACCGCGCATTGGGATCATCTCGGGATCAAGTCAGAAGAAAGAGAGGGTCGTCCGACCCAAGATTTCTATCGCGATGACATCTTCAATGGCGCCGTCGACAATGCGACAGGGATCGCTGCGATGCTCGAAATGGCGGAAGCCTTGGCGGCTGAAGAGCTGGATCGCTCGGCTTTGTTTGTGGCGGTGACATTGGAAGAATCGGGTCTTCTGGGCTCGGCGTATTATGCCGAAAACCCAACCGTTCCAATGTCCCAAATCGTGGCCGGGCTAAACATGGACGCGATGCTGCCTATGGGACGCACCCGAGACATGATTGTGATCGGATATGGCGCGTCAGAGCTTGAGGAATTGCTCAAACAACACCTCGACGAGACGGGTCGGGTCTTGGTGCCGGACACCAATCCGCAAGCGGGGTACTTCTACCGATCTGATCATGTATCTTTCGCCAAAAAGGGCGTGCCGATGCTGTATGCCGATGGCGGTGTCGACAAGCTCGACGGCGGTGTCGCAGCTGGCAAAGCCTTTGCCGACCTTTACACGGAGCAACGCTATCATAAGCCAATGGATGAATATGATGAAAGCTGGGATCTGTCAGGGATGGTCGAAGATATCGAAGCGCTCTATTCGGTTGGATTGAAAGTGATCAATTCAGGTGACTGGCCCAGCTGGTATCCCGGTAATGAGTTTGAAGCGATCCGGCAGGCTTCCTTGATCAAAGGCGACGACTAACCCTTGCTCTCTTATCAACACGGTTTTCATGCGGGCAACAAAGCCGACGTTCTCAAACACGCCGTGTTGCATGCTGTCTTAAAAACGGAAGCTGAAGCCGACCGTCCGCTGCTTTATGTTGAGACACATGCCGCAAGGGGATTTTACGATCTGAGTGGATCGCAGTCAGCGAAGACGGGCGAAGCCAATACGGGCGTGCTGGCATTCCCGAAAGCGGATCATGCAGCAAAAGCCCTGCAACCTTGGCTCCGTCATGTCCAAAGCAAAATGCCTGGTTCTTATCCGGGCTCTCCGGCCTTAGCGACGCAGCTTTTGGGCGATAAAGCCCGGATCAATTTGTTTGAGTTGCACCCAGCCGAACACAAAGCGCTCAGCCAAGCTTTGCACAAAGATAAGCGCGTTCAAATCCGCAAAGAGGACGGCTACCGGGGGGCATTGCGTCTGCAGCCGCGGCGCGGTGAGCATATGCTGGTGATGCTCGATCCGAGTTATGAAACCGATGCCGATATGGATGCGCTGGCCAATTGGGTGCCGCGCGCGATGCGAAAATGGTCCAAAGCGCAATTCCTGATTTGGCTTCCCTTATTTGCGGACGGTCGTGAAGAGGAGTTTGGAGCCTATTTGTCGGCGCTTGATGAGGGCTTTGTGGCAGGCAGCCGCTGGGCCCGACGGAGCGATGACCCGTCGTCGCTCGAGGGCTCAGCAATGATCGGGCTACGTATTGGTGGCGCCGGCGCAAAGAACGCATTCGCGATCGCAGCAGAGCTCGACAAGTTCTGGCGCACCTAGATCGCGCCTCAGCACAAATTTTGGTTGTGATCGCGTGGCGTTACACTAGCCGAGTCAAACACAAACTGGCATGAGGTGCGCGGTGGGTGAACCTAAGTGGACTTAGAGCGATAAGATGAACCTCTTTTTTCGACGCCTATGGATTTATCTGCGCGCCAGTTTGTCGACCAAAAATACACCTCTCGACAATGACTTCCGCTTGACCTTCCGCGTTTTGCTGACGGATCAAGACATGTTCCTCCACATGACCAATAGTCGGTACC
>JBCBQS010000051.1:0-14425 GCA_039820085.1 Pseudomonadota bacterium | reverse complement strand
GGCACCGTCCAAGATCTGAAGCTGAATCCAACTGGCGATCCTGCTCAGAGATTGGTGGATGTCATTATCGAGTTGCAGCCCTCTCGGGTTGGGTTGGATTTCGACACAATTCAAGAGGCCCAAAAATCGATACAGACTTGGGTCGATAGTGGCATGCGCGTCAGATTGGCGACCGGAAACATTCTTACGGGTAAGAAGATTATTCGGTTTGAAGATGGCGTGGACACCGGCCCTTACACCGTAGATTTCGAAACGGATGAGATCCCACGCTTGCCAACGGCGCCCTCGGGACTGGATCTGGTTGCCGAAGACGCTGAAGCACTTATGGCAACGCTTGCAGAACTCCCATTGAACGACCTAGTGACCTCCGCGGTGCGTCTTCTGGACAATACCAACGCCCTTATCGCGAACCCTGAGCTTCAGAAATTCCCACAAGAGCTCAATGACACGCTTGGGTCGGTTGAATCGGTCGCGTCAAGTTTGGATTTGGCGAGTCAAAACATTCCTCAATTGGTTGCCAACCTAAATAGCATCGCAAACGCGGGCGAAGCGGCGCTCATCGGGGTCTCTCCAGATTCCAAGCTGTATGTGGATTTGGCTGGAGCAATCCGGGAATTGCGCAATACGTCCCGCTCTCTTTCCGATCTCGCAAGGCAGCTCGAACAACAACCAAATTCTCTGATTATGGGGAGGAATTAGGGCATATGACCGTCTCTCGGATATTGCAGACCATCTCTATCTCAACCGTTCTTGGCGCGTGTGCGAGCGCGCCGGAGCCTATGCTCTATGTTCTCGATTCTGCCGCTCCCAATAACGATAAGGCAGCGAGCGATATCTTAATCGGGCTCAATGAAGTCAGACTGCCATCATATGCTCGCGACCAAAAAATTACGAGTTTGGATGGTCGAAACCGCGTGATCAAAGATGGTGATCATCGCTGGGCTTCGCCGCCGGAAGAGGCGTTCACAAATAAGCTGGCGGCGACCTTGGAGGACGAAACAGGCGCGCGTGTTTTGGTGCGACCCATTCCGTCCGGTCTATCGACCGACTACAATCTGACTGTGTCACTGGATGCGATGTTGCGCGGGCAGGCGGGCGAAGCGATTGTCCGCGGTCAGTATGTGATCGTCGGTTTGGAAGACAGCTTTCATCTGGATCGATTTGAGTTCTCAATTGCACCCGACAGCCAAGACTATGATGGCTTTATGCGCGGCGTCTCCGTCGCACTCGAAAACTTATGCGCTCAAATCGACGATGAACTCGATCATCTCGCAGCGCGATCTTTTTAAAGGAGAATGTATTGGCCGTATTGCAAACGATCATACCAAGTGCCGAAAACTTAGGACCCATCGAGATTCGACGCGTGCTTCCATCGTCGGCGCGACAGATGGTGGGGCCATTCATTTTTATGGACCAAGGCGGGCCCGCCACACTGCCCAATGGACCGAACGCTGGCGTGGGCGAACATCCGCATGCGGGCCTTTCGACCTTTACGTATCTATTGGCCGGCAAAGGATATCATCGAGATAGCGCCGGCCACGCTGCTAGCATTCAAACAGGTGACATCGCGCTTATGACCGCCGGCAGCGGTATTACCCACGAAGAGCTGCCGCATCCTGAAGACACAAGCCCGGTATTGGACTCCTACTTTGTCCAAATGTGGCTCGCTTTGCCGGATGAGGTAGAGGATATGAAGCCGGCATTCGAACTTCATCGCGCCGATACGCTTCCTATAATCGAATTTGGATCTGGTCATGCCCGCGTGTTGATGGGAACAGCATGGGGCGCAACCGCACCAACGACCTGCTTCATCGATACAGTCTTTGTTGACCTTGACCTTCGTCAAGGGGCGCCGGTCCCAATTGAGATCGATAGTGACGAATGCGCGCTATTTGTCCTGGAAGGTGACTGTGATGTCAGCGGAAGTCATCTGAAGCGCCACACGCTTTCGATCTTGGATACGGGCCAATCACTAACGATCAAAACAAGTACCCATTGCCGCGCGGTCTTATTCGGCGGTGCAGCGTTCCCGAGCCGCAGATACATTGGCGGTAGTTTTGTGGCCTCTTCCCCAGAGAAAATTCGCGACCACAAAATGCGTTACATAGGAGGTCAGTTTCCCGCCATAGCAAAATAGCTATTTCGCCGCTTTGAGCAGCAAGTTCAACAATTGATTGGGATCGAACCCGTCGCCCCGGCCCCGGCCGATATCTCTCAAAGCATCCATCACGCTCGCAAGAACGATCCTTGAATAAAGATTTTCGCTACCCTTAGGAATCTTCAATTGCCCAGACTGCAACCCAGAATCAACGTCCTGTCCGACGCTATCAGCAAGCTTATCCAGCGCCGACTGGTCGTAGCTATAGAGTTCGTGCAGAACTTTCGCGGTTTTAGGGTTTTTTATCCCATAATCCAAAACGAACTTCATTCTGTCGCGCAAAACAAATTGTTGTTCAGGATCGGCAGGAAACGAGGTCTCTGCAGAACTGCCCACTTCATGCAAAAGACTGTTCGCAAGTGCCGTCCTGAGTTCCTCAATGCTGCTAAAGTGCGTGTAAAAGGAGCTGCGCTTCAGCCCAACCGCTTCGCAAATTCCTCCGACAGTGAGACGTTGAATCCCGTCCATCGCAATCTGGTCAAACGTCGCGTTCAACAGAGCAACGCGCTTCTCATATCCTTTGCGGGATTTGACTACAAAAATACTGTCATTTTCAAGCATAACTGTCGCCGACTAATGCACGCAAAGTGTGCGCAAGTCCACCGTCCACAATCAAAACGCGTGCATAGAGTTGACACTCGGCACATACATGTGTCGGAAAAAGACGACACACTGTTGTGTATGATGCCGCAGGTATACCCGAACCCGATACAACATAATGGAGAGAATTAATTGGCCATTAGACGACTGAGCGCCGCGTGTTTGGCACTGGTTTTGGCATCTTGCGCAGAGCAGACAGAACAAATGCCAGACCCGATCATCCGGCCTGCAAAAGTTCTGCAAGTTGCAGCCGATACGGAAATCACGAGCGTGCGATTGCCAGCAATCGTTGGCGCTGCAGATGATTCAATTCTAACCTTTCAAGTCAGCGGGTTGTTGCAGGAATGGGCCCTCACCGAAGGTGCCGAGATCGACCGCGGCCAAGTGTTAGCGCGCCTCGACCAACGAGATTATCAAACATCCGTCGATAGTGCGCTTGCCAGTTTCAACAATGCGCAGAGCGAGTTTGAGCGGGCCGAACGGCTGATCGCTGAGAACGCGATTTCACAAAGTATCTATGAAGAGCGCCGCAGCCAAAGAGACGTTGCGCGGGCCAACTTAAACAGCGCGAGAAAGAAGCTTGATGATACGATTATTCGAGCGCCTTTCTCCGGTGTCATTGCCGATATTCACGTGGAGTCCTTCGAAAATGTCGCCGCGCAGCAACCCATCCTGACACTGCAAAGTTCCGGAGATGCGGAAGTGATCGTGCAGGTGCCTGCAAGCCTGGTCGTCAATATCGAACGGCTGGAGCCCATCGATATTTTCCTTGAGCTTGATGCAGCGCCCGGAACACGCATGCCCGCTACATTTGTTGAATCGGCATCAGCCGCAGACGCGACGACGCAGACCTTTGAAGCACGATTTGCGTTTACGCCAACAGATGATTTGGTGATCCTTCCCGGCATGACCGGATTGCTCGATGGTCGGTTCAGATCACTATCAGATGCAAGCGAAGAAGCCGTTTCAAATATCCGAGTGCCTGTAAGTGCGATCCTGGCAGAAGCAGGCGATACGTATGTTTGGATTGTCGACATGGAAACGCTAACGGTTGCACGCCGTGATGTGATGATCGGACCGGGTGTCGGCGAGAATGTGATCATCATGGAAGGTCTATCCGACGGGGATAGCATTATCGGTGCGGGTGGCTCGTACTTATACGAGGGCGCCGAAATTCGCGTCTACGAAAACTAGGAAATATTCGAATGAGTCCTGCCGTTTACGCGATTCAAAATAAACTTATAAGTTGGCTGGTCGTCGTTCTGGCGATTGCTGGGGGTACCCTCGCATACTTTAATATGCCCAGATTTGAAGATCCGGAATTTTTGATTCGGACAGCTCAAATCGTGACCGAGTATCCAGGCGCGACACCAAGAGAAGTGGCTGACGAGGTCAATGATGTTCTGGAGACCGAGCTCCAGGGTCTGCAAGAAGTCGATGAGATCAGGGCGACTTCATATGACGGATTGTCTATCTTAAATGTCGACATCAAACACTCATTCTCCTCGACCCGGGAGGAAATGCAGTCGACCTTCACACGCATTCGAAACCGGGTCGATGATGCCCGTGGAAGTTTGCCGCCCGGAGCTGGAACGCCGGTGGTGAATGATGACTTTGGTGACGTGTATGGACTTTACTACTTGATCACTGGGCCCGGGTTTTCAATTTCACAATTGGAAGACTATGCCGAAGATTTAAGAACAGACCTACTTACCGTCGACGGTGTTGCCAAAGTCGAGCTCAGCGGGACGCAGACTGAGGCAATCTATGTTGAGATCTCCAGGGATCGAACCGCTGCGCTTGGCGTATCATTGAACACTATATTGCAAGACCTCTCATCGCAGAACTCGGTTGTCTCAGCAGGCGAAGTCGAAACTGAAAATGCCCGCATTGTGATCAACCCGACCGGTGACTTAGACTCCGTGGAAGCGATCGCAAACACAATCGTCAGCACCGCAGATAGCGATGATCTTGTCTATCTGCGCGATGTTGCAACGATTAGTCGAGGCTATGTTGAACCTGCACTGAGCATTGTCACCTATAATGGCGACCGCGCGATCGGATTAGGGATATCGAACGTGTCCGGTGCCAATGCAGGGAAGATTGGCGAGGTTGTTCGTGAAGTGATTCAGCAGACCGTCGGTAAGCGTCCCATCGGCATTGAGGTCAATGAGTTTTACCATCAAGGCGATGCGGTAAATGAATCTGTAGAGAGCTTTGCGATGAATGTTGTGGTCGCTTTGATCATCGTTCTGATCACGCTCTTTTTCTTCATGGGACTTCGGTCAGCGATCATAATCGGGGCAGTTTTGCTGGTCACGATTGCGGCAACGCTTGCGACGATGAACCTTGCAAGCATCCCGCTACATCGGATCTCGCTTGGGGCGCTGATCATTGCTCTTGGCATGCTTGTCGACAATGCGATCGTTGTTACCGAGGGCATTTTGGTTGGTGTTCAGAAAGGGCGAAAAAAGGTAGAGATTGCAAGAGATATTGTCGACCGTACGAAATGGTCACTCCTTGGCGGTACCGCAATTGGTATCATTGCCTTTGCGCCGATCGGGTTTGCACCAGGCGACACCGGCGAATACACCAATCACCTGTTTTGGGTCGTGTTCATTTCCTTGCTCTATAGCTGGGTGTTCGCAATCACACTTGCGCCAATGTTCTCCGACCTCCTGTTTAAGGAAAAAGATGTTGAGGGTGACGGTGCTGTTGCCGAAGGGCTATCAACCCGATTGTACAAAGGTTTTTTACGAGGAACGCTCAAGCTGCGTTGGATTGTTGTTCCAGCCTGTGTCGGCGTCTTCGCTGTTGCGATTTATGGATTTGGCTATGTGAAGTCAGGCTTCTTTCCCGCGTCGACCACACCGCAATTTGCAATTGACTATTGGTTGCCCGAAGGAACATCTGTCGAAACGACCGCAGCGGACCTCGCCGAGATCGAAGATTATCTCATGGAGTTTGAAGGTGTGGATCGGGTCCACACAATCGCGGGCATGAGCGGTCTGCGCTACATGCTGATTTATCAAACACTCAATCCAAACTCAGCATTCGGACAAGTCTTGATCCGCGTCGATGAGTTTGAGCGGATTGAAGCCCTGATCCCTGAAGTGCAGACCTATTTGGAAGAAAGATACCCCGCCGCCCAACCGCGCGTATGGAAGTTTCAACTTGGACCGAGCCAGGGATCCAAAATCGAGGCAGTGTTTCAAGGTCCTGACCCGAGCGTCTTGCGAGAACTATCGGTTAAAGCGAAACAGATCTTGCTGAATGATCCAGAAGCCAAAGGCGTAAAAACAGACTGGCGCCAAGAGGTGCCCGTGATCGTTCCGAAGTATGATTCCGAGCGGGCCAGGCGTCTTGGCGTTTCCAGAGAAGACTTATCAGATGCGCTGGCAACGAATTTCTCGGGTCAAACGGTTGGCGTCTACCGCGAAGGGGACGATCTTATTCCTATCATCGCCAGAGCTCCTGAAAGAGAACGCTCGGATCTTGCCGCCGGCGGCGGAATTCAAGTTCTAAGCAGCCGCACAGGACAAACGGTGCCGATTTCAGAAGTTGTTCAACAACCCATTTATACATGGCGTGATGGTCAACTTCGACGTGAAGATCGGGTCTGGACGTTGAAGGTTCAAGCCGACCCGATCCCAGGCGTGCTCGCATCTACAGTCTTAGAGCGCGTTCGGCCGCAAATCGAAGCAATCGAGCTTCCGGTCGGCTACTCCTTGAGATGGGACGGGGAAATCGGCGATAGTGAAGAGGCTAATGGCCAATTAGCAGGGACCCTTCCTTATGCGGTCCTCGCGATCGTATTGGTGTTAATCATACTGTTCAATGGTTTGAGGCAACCGGTTGCGATCTGGACCATTGTTCCGCTTGCTGTCGTGGGCGTGGTCATCGGATTGCTTGTGACCGATACCACACTCGAATTCATGGCAATTTTGGGCATTCTTTCTCTCGTTGGGTTGCTCATTAAAAACGCAATTGTCCTGCTCGACCAAATGGATCTCGAAATTGAAGAGGGCAAACCGCGATATGACGCTGTGATAGATTCTGCGACCAGTCGTGTGCGTCCCGTCATGATGGGCGCCATGACCACAGTCTTAGGCGTCATCCCACTCTTCTCAGATGTGTTTTTTGCATCAATGGCGGTCGTCATCGCGTTCGGCCTAAGCTTCGCTACGCTCATCACGTTGGTCGTCTTGCCAGTCGTGTACGCAATCTATTTCGGCATCTCATCTAAAGAGAGTTCACAATTCCTCGACAAGGAGGCTTAACATGCGAGCATTGAAATCCCCTACAATTGTCTTGGTTGCGGCGAGTCTTATAGCTGCATGTGCGACGGTCGATAGTGGTACCGAAGAGGCCCGAGAATTGGCCGCAGACGCGCTGCCAGAGATCAACCAAGACTGGAGCATGTTGCAGTCAGAAATCGTTGGCGAACCAGTCGGATGGATCGCAGCGTTCAATGATCCTGTGCTGGAACAGTTGGTGCAGGAAGCTCAGGACAACAATCGAGATCTCGCCAGCGCGGCGGCAAATGTCGAGCGGTCACGAGCGCTTGCGGGCCTCGCCAGCGCAGCTTTGTCCCCGCAAGTCTCCGCCGGACTTGGCGCCGAAGGCAGCGGTATTGTGGATGGCAATGATCAATCCGACATGACACTTGGCGTAGAAGGAAGTTGGGAAGTCGATCTATGGGGGCGTTTGCGCTCAGGCGAAGAGAGCGCTGCACGCAGTTTTGAAGCCGTTGAAGCCGATTTCCTCTTCTCGCAATATTCCATAGCGGCCGCCGTCGCCAACGCCTATTTTCTCGCCGTCGAAGCCGATCTTCAACTGTCTTTGACAACGTCAATTGTGGACGCGCTTTCTGAAACCGACAAAATTGTACAAGTGCGGTTTGAAAACGGAATGGGCAACGCTCAAGACGCTGCCTTATCTGAATCTGACCTTGCCAATGCTCGAAATGATTTGATCGAATTAGAGGGCGCGAAACGTGATGCGCTGCGCTCTCTGGAGCTTCTACTAGGCCGATATCCAGCAGCCGATATCGAGCTCAGAACCGATCTACCGGATGTGCCAGCGCCGCCGCCAGTTGGGATCCCATCGGATATTTTGGAACGACGTCCCGACTTAATTTCGGCAGAGCGAAGAATTGCTGCCGCGCTAAAAGATGTTGATGAAGCCAGGGCCGCCAAACTGCCTTCATTGACCCTGACCGGAAGTTTCGGAGGCTCATCTGACGATCTTTCAAATATTCTTGATCCCACAAACTTGGCCTGGTCAGCCGCTTCCAGTTTGCTCGCGCCAATTCTCGATGGCGGGGCGCGCGATCGAGAAATCGAAATCGCTCAAGCCGATGTGCAAGCAGCCGTGGCTGACTATGCGCAAGCGGCCCTCAATGCTTTTTCCGATGTGGAATCTGCGCTCGATCAAGAAGTGATTTTGCGCCGTAGAGAGGCTGAGCTGAAAGTATCCGCTGAGCGGGCACAAGAAGCCCTTCGCATAGCAAACTTGCGTTATACCGAAGGTGAAACTGGTCTGATTGACGTTCTGGATATCCAGACCCGTGTGTCGAGTGCCGAAAGCGATTTAATCACCGTGCAGCGAAGCCAACTATCTGAGCGGGTGAATCTGAACCTCGCGCTCGGCGGTGCTTGGCAATAAATCATGGATATGGCCGGGCAAGTATTACTAGGATTTTCTTGGACCTGTCTCACGATCGGCATTGCGGTCATTTTCATCGTTGTTTTAACAGAGACTGTTGATGGCGCGCTCCATTATGGTCAACGCCTTCCATCTCCCATCCAGACGGGGATCGCCCTGACCTTGAGCGTTATCTGGATGCTGATTGGCATTCTTTGCGTCGTATCTGTTTGGGCCGGCCTGTTCGTCATGACAGGTATCTTTGAAGACTTCGAGAGCAGCTTTTACTTCGCCATCGTATCCGCCACGACCGTTGGTTTCGGAGATGTCGTGTTGAGTGATGATTGGCGAATTCTCTCCGGATTCGCCGCCGCAGGCGGGTTCATCATTTTTGGATTAGATACAGCCGTCCTTTTAGAAGTGATCAGGCGCCTGCGCGCAA
The DNA here is from genome assembly GCA_039820085.1 of Pseudomonadota bacterium. Classification (GTDB taxonomy): domain Bacteria; phylum Pseudomonadota; class Alphaproteobacteria; order Caulobacterales; family Hyphomonadaceae; genus Henriciella. The sequence continues at coordinate 5,579 of JBCBQS010000051.1, read as the reverse complement.
ATGAGCATCTGGAACGCTCGGCAGATCATGCAGAACGGCGCACGGGCCATCGCCCGCCGACCGACTAATTTTCAAGAGGTTACAACGATGCTTATTCAGCAACTCAATTCCAGGATCCATGCCATAAAAGCACCATCGCTCGCCCTCGCTTGCATGCTCGCGCTCGCAGCTTGCGTCACTCCGAATACTGAGCAGCCGACATTGAGCGACCCTGACCTACCATCTCTGGATAACGCTGTGGAGGGGTATGCTTACCCTGAGCCTCTCAGCGGGGAGCAAATCGAGACACTTGTGCAAGACACAATCGTGCCACCGCGCGCACTTCGCGTCCAAATTGCAACTTCTATCCTGATGATGGAATCGCAACGACCATATGCGCCGAGCTTTTTTCCAATCACTGAAGGTGATGAGGCTGAGACGCTTGTCTTAATGGATACCGGAACGCTTGGCCTAGATAATCGCTATAAAGCGCGGGCCTTTGTATCCGTTACCACCTCTCTTATTCGCAACAACCCAATCTTTCTCGAACACGGTGTCCAAAATGAAGCATCGATTTTCGACATGCTCAAAATATGGGGTTTTGAGCGCTTGGTCGTAACCAATGGCGACGATTTTAGTCATGTCTTTGAAATCAATTAGGAAATCAGTTTTTGCCGCGCTGAGATTAAATCCCGCTTTTTCAAAACAGGTGTTTTTGACGGAGATCGAAATGGAGCACAATTGTGTTGGATAAAGCGCAAATGCAACAAGTTAGCGTGACGGGTATGCCGCGTACTTCTTGTGCGAAATTGAACCCGCTACTGATCGGGATCAGCGCCGCGTTATGTTCTGTAGGGACCGCCTGCGCAGACGATACCGTTGAGACTCTCATCCTCACCATCGAGAACGATGTCTTCACGGGTTCAGATAATCAGTACACCAATGGTGTTTCGGCGACATGGTCCAGCGACGAACTGATCCGATATGATAAATCTGCCCCGGTCCGAAAATGGGCGAACGTATTTCAGTTTTTGCCAGGGTTCGATCCTAACGCGCCCAATAGTTTTGTATCGCTTTCGCTGGTGCACGAAATGAACACTCCAAGTGATATAACCATCGCCGACCCCCCCCTCGATGATCAGCCTTATTCCGGTGTGCTCTTGTTCGATACGAGCCTGTACTCGCGAAATCAGAAATGGAATCAAGCGTGGAGCGTTCGAATTGGTGCGGTCGGACCAATCACTCAAGCAGATCATTTGCAAACGAGTTATCACGAGTTGATCGGGGCGGATGAACCTCTTGGCTGGGACACGCAATTGCCAAATGAAGCCATCGTCAATATCGGATATACCGCCGGATATGCCGATTGGTCTATGGGCGATCCTTCGGGATTGGAATGGCGAGTATCACCCGTCATCAATGTAGAGCTGGGTACATATGCAACAGCGATCGGCGGCGGCTTGTTCTTTGAGACGGGCAACGGATTAGAAGACACGCTTGGAACGGCAAGCCTCGGACAAGGATTAGGCTCGATCGTCGGAATTGGATCCAAACCGACCGATTCCTGGAAATTTTCTGCATATGCAGGTGTCGGTGGATATGCCGTCGGACATTATCTGCCGCTTGATGGGACAGTCTTTCGAGACAGTCGATCTGTCGATGCCGACCCTTATCTCGCCTTTGGCAGCGCCGGCGTAACGGCGCGATACAAGAAGCTGGTTGCAAGTTTTGGACTTACATTTGGCGCAACGCCGTTCGAAGATGAAGACGACGATATCGATTATGGCGCGATTTCAATTGGCTGGCATTTTTAGTCGGGTCTAGGAGCGAGAATGGCAAAGCATTTTCGACTTAAAAAAGGCCTCGATGTGCCAGTGCTTGGAGCGCCTGAGCAGCGCATTTATCCCGCTCACGAGTGTCAAACCTATGCGTTGTTGGGCAGTGACTTTTTGCATCTTAAGCCACGGCTTTTGGTGCAAGAAGGAGATGTGGTGAGCGCGGGATCGCCGATCTTCTTTGACAAAGACGCGCCTGATATCATGGTCACTTCACCCGTTTCAGGTTCGGTCAAAGCGATCAATCGCGGCGCGCGAAGGGTATTGGTCAGCGTTGAAATCGAACGAGACGACGAAGTGGCGGAGCCTGTCAATTTTTCATCTATCGGTAATATGGAGACAGGAGAGGGCGTGCGCGAGAGATTATGCGCATCCGGGCATTGGACGTCGTTTAGAACAAGGCCATACTCGAAAGTACCTGCCCGCGACGCTCTGCCAAATGCAATTTTTGTGAACGCAATGGAATCGGAACCATTGGCGCCGGATCCAGAAGCAATCATCAGTGAGGCGCCGGGCTCATTCTTGGCTGGGTTAAAAGCGATCGCGCTCCTATGTGATGGCCCGGTCTTCCTCTGCCGAAGACAGGGCAGTGTGATCCCAGGTGACGACGTAAATGGGGTCGAAGTTGCGGAGTTTTCTGGTCCGCATCCTGCGGGACTGACAGGAACACATATCCACTTTCTCAATCCCCCCAATTCCGAACGAACAGTTTGGACGATAAACTATCAAGATGTCATGGCCATCGGCCCGCTCATGGAACACGGCGTATTTAGCGCTGACCGCGTAATCGCGCTTGCAGGTCCATTGGTTCGAAATCCAAGATTAGTGCGAACGCGAATAGGGGCGTCGCTACTCGAACTCACGGATACGGAATACGATCGCTCCATTCCAGCCAGGCTCATATCGGGCTCAGTATTAAGCGGATATGCGTCTGAAACCCGCGAAGGCGCCTACCTTGGTCGCTACGCACGCCAGGTTACGATTATTGAAGAAGATAAAACTCAAATTCCATTTGGCTGGATCCGCCCAATGGCGAACAAATTTTCCGTCCTTCCGGTTCTGGCATCCGCCTTTGCTAAGAAATCCTTTGCGCTGACCACCAACCTGAATGGCGGTCGGCGGGCCATGGTGCCGCTTGGAACCTTTGAAGAGCTCATGCCGCAAGACTATCTGCCGACCCAACTGCTAAGATCGCTCCTGGTTATGGATACAGATATGGCCCAAGAACTCGGCGCCCTTGAGCTTGATGAAGAGGATTTAGCGCTCGTAGGATACGCCTGCCCTGCAAAATATGAATATGGGACAGCCCTGCGAGACTGCCTCACAAAGATCGAAAAGGAAGGTTAGGCCATGGGGCTTAGATCCTATCTCGATCGCATAGAGCCTAATTTTGCAGCAGGCGGTAAGTGGGAACGCTACTACCCCGTCTATGAGGCGATCGAGAGTATTTTATATACGCCCAAGACGGTCACGAAAGTAGCGCCGCACGCACGTTCCTATACCGACATGAAACGCATAATGACCTATGTTGTCATAGCGACGCTACCTTGTGTTTTTTTCGGGCTCTATAATACCGGCTTGCAGGTCAACACGGCTATTGAGAATTATGGCGCCACTGGGTGGCGCGCCGGATTGCTCAACATGTTCGCGATCGGGTTTGATGCACAAAACCCGATCGCCAATATTCTTCACGGGTCGCTTTACTTCCTGCCGATCTACATCACCACACTATTGGTCGGCGGATTTTGGGAAGTTTTGTTTGCCACAGTGCGAAAGCATGAGGTGAACGAAGGGTTCCTAGTCACGTCTATGCTGTTTACTTTGACACTGCCGCCCGATGTTCCACTTTGGCAAGTCGCACTTGGCATTTCGTTTGGTGTGGTCATTGGAAAAGAAGTGTTCGGCGGAACGGGAAAGAACTTTCTCAATCCCGCTTTAACAGGCCGCGCGTTTCTCTATTTTGCTTACCCTGCCAATATGTCCGGAAACACGATTTGGACGCCTGTCGATGGTTTCTCTGGGGCCACAGCACTTTCAGTTTCAGCATCGGATGGATACCAAACTCTGCCAGAGCTAGGGATCACTTGGCTCGATGCTTTTTATGGCACCATACAGGGCTGTCTTGGCGAAACCTCGACTGTGGCGTGTTTGATTGGGCTCGGCTTTTTACTGCTCACAAAGATCGCAAATTATCGGATGGTGCTTGGCTGTTTGGGCGGCATGATTGCGTTTTCGGCACTGCTCAATTGGATCGGTTCAGATACCAACCCTATGTTTGCGATGCCCTGGTACTGGCACCTGGTTGTCGGCGGTTATGCTTTCGGGCTCGTGTTTATGGTGACTGAACCTGTATCTGGCGCGCACACCAATCTCGGCCGATACATTTATGGGGCCCTCATCGGAATAATGGTTGTGTTGATACGCGTCCTGAACCCAGCCTTTCCGGAAGGTATGATGCTCGCCATTCTATTCGGGAACGTGTTCGCGCCTTTGATCGACTATTTTGTCGTACAAGCAAATATCAAACGACGGGCAAAGAAATATGCCTCCTCCTGACAAACATTCTAAAGGAATAATCTCTCGCTTTTTGGCGATGTCGCCAGACTCGCCGCCAAAGACGATCTTCGTGGCTGTAATGCTCTGTTTGGTTGCATCCATGGCGGTCTCGGCAATGGCGGTCTCATTGCGCCCCATTCAAGAGGTCAATAAACTCGCCGATAAACAGAAGAATATTCTGCAAGTTGCAGGTCTCTATGCGCCCGATCAGGACATCGCTGAAGCATTTAAACGATTTGAAGCGCACGTTCTTGATGTCAACAAAGGCAGCTTTGCAGACCAGTTTGACCCCCTGACATTTGATGATCGCGCTGCAAGCTTGGACCCCAATCTTTCGATTGAACTTTCAGATGACCCAGCCTCCATCGGTCGTCGCGCAAACTTTGTTACAGTCTACCTCTTGCGCGATGCGGAAGGTGAGATCGATAAGGTCGTACTCCCGATCCATGGCTACGGGCTATGGTCTACACTCTATGGGTTCATTGCTGTTGAGGAAAACGGCAATGATGTATTCGGCTTGCAATTCTATGAGCATGGCGAAACGCCAGGCCTAGGCGCAGAGGTCGACAATCCGAGATGGAAAGCGCTCTGGAATGGTAAGAAGCTAAGAGACCCCGATGGGACGCTACAAATAACCGTTTCCAAAACCGTTCCGATAGCAGGAACCACATACCACGTGGATGGTTTATCAGGCGCGACGCTGACTTCGACGGGCGTTTCAAACTTAGTTCGATTTTGGATGGGGGATACCGGATATGGCCCCTTCTTGGAAAAACTGGAAGCCGGAGACGTCTCATGAGCCAAATGCGCAAACAGATGCTGATCGACCCAATGGTGGACAATAATCCGATAACGCTTCAGGTGCTCGGGATTTGCTCTGCCCTCGCGGTCACCTCGTCGCTTCAAGTCGCGTTTGTTATGGCGCTTGCCGTGACATTGGTGACCGGTTTTTCGTCGATGTTTATATCTATGATCCGAAGCCAAATTCCCAGCTCAATTCGGATCATCGTTCAAATGGTCGTCATCGCATCACTGGTCATCATCGTGGACCAATTCTTAAAAGCTTTTGCGTTTGAGATTTCAAAAACGCTCTCAGTCTTTGTCGGCCTGATCATCACAAATTGCATCGTCATGGGGCGCGCTGAAGCGTTTGCGATGAAGAACCCGCCCATCGCATCATTCATCGATGGGGTTGGGAATGGCCTTGGA
>JBCBQS010000050.1:0-14618 GCA_039820085.1 Pseudomonadota bacterium | reverse complement strand
GAACAGGGTCCCGCGGAGTTTGTTCTTCCGAACGGCTTCGGCGGATGACAAGCCAAAGTTTGCCGCGTTCGTCGGCACGCTTCTATCGAAACGCAAACGCCACGAAGAGGCGCTGGATGTCTTGACCGGGCTTTCGCCTGAACAGCGGATTGAGCACAAAACCTCTTTTGCCTACGCGCAGTCTTATCGCGGTGCGGGTCGGATCGATGCCGCCATCGATGCCTATGCAACCCATGTCGCGGCCAACCCAAATCATAATCCCGGCTTTGTGAATTATGGAATCCTGCTGGCGGAAACCGACCAGCATGAAGAAGCGATCCGCGTGTTTGAACGCTCTGTGGACATCACCAGCAGCTCGCGAAAAGGCAAGTCCTTGTCACTGCTTGGTCAATCACAAGTCGCGCTTGGGCTGTACGAAGACGCGATCGGGTCTTTCGATAGATCGATCCAGTTCCGGCCAGATAGCGGCCCGACCTGGCGGCGGTTCGCGACTGCAAAAGCCCGCTCCGGAGCCTATGCAAGCGAAGAGATCGAAGCGGACTATCAGCGCGCCTTAGCGCTTGCACCGAACAGCGCATTGACCATGAAAGAATGGGCTGAATTCAATTTCTCTTTCGGTCGGTTTGAAACCGCTATCCCAATGTTTCGCAGCGCAAACGAGGAAGCTCAAAATGATTTTGACATCCTCTTCTCGCGCTCCGTCAATCTTTTAGCGTCTGAGCGTCCGCGGGCGGCACGCAACATCATTCGCCGAATGGCAAATGTTGAAATGTCGAGCGAGCAAGCAATCGTCTTGAAGGCGCTTCAGGAAGCAAGCGGCGTGATCCGCCCACCAACACCAGAAACCCGCGATGAAACATGTGCCGCACGAGACCAGAGCGAGCGCATGACCTATATGTGCACTTTGCTCGAACTCGGCATGGCTGAGACCAACAAAGCCGCCGACATCGCCGCTGAACTCGACGAAAACTCTATCTTCAAGCAGCCCGCTGCGTTTGCGTTAGCGCGTGACGAGTATCGCCAAGGCTCTCCAGAGCTTGCGTCAGAGCGGCTCGATGTCTTGCTGACGCGCAACCCACAAAGCCCGCTTTTCTGGCTCTACAAAGCACGCAGTTTGGCCGTCGTTGAGGCCAATGATGACGCGTTGCTCGCTTTCGCGCGGGCCCTGCAGCTCAACCCGGAAAGCCGGAAAATCTCGCTCGAAATGAGTGCCCATCTTCAGACGATGGAAGAGTTCGACGCCGCGGAGCAGGTCCTGGTTGGCTTCCTCGCCCTAAATCCAAATGATGCTGCTTCACTCTCAGCGCTTGCCGGGGTCTATGAAGGCGCTGGGGATCCAGAAAAAGCCGAAGAAACCCTGCTCCAGCTGATGGACATGAATGAAGACATCGACGCTGAAATCACGCAGCAATTGATCCACGTTCAGGTCTCGTTAGAGAAGTTCGCGGAGGCCCTGTCCAATGCCGATGCGTTCTTGGAACAAGACCCAGCCAATATCGCTGTGCGCCTGCTTCGGGTCGAAGCCCTCACGGAACTCGGGGACGAAACGGAAGCCGACGCGGAACGGGATCGGATTGCCCGATTGATGCCCGAGCCTGAGGCTGAGGCTGAAGCCGCTCTTCCAGCCGGTCCCACAGCATTTGCTGACGCGGCGCCCTAATCTGGAGCTTCAATGCTCAAGCGGTTAAGCGATGGCGGTTTGTCGGGGCGTCTGTGTCAGGGCCAATTCGAGCAAGATTTGGGACAACGCTTTCGGGCGGCTCAGACCAAACCCCTGAATGAAATCGCACCCGAGCGACTGCAACAGCCGTGCTGTTTCAATGTCCTCTGCGCCTTCTGCCACAACGCGCGCATTGAACGACTTTGCCAGCTGGCACGTGCTTCGAATGAGTTGGCGAGTCTGTTCTGACCGGCGCACATCCAGTAAAAGTTCACGCGCGATCTTGATGCGGTCAGGGGCGATTTTCTGAAAACTGAAGATGGACGCATGTCCGGTTCCAAAATCGTCGATTTCAATCCGAACACCGAGTCTTCGCAAGCTCTGTAACAAGGCTTTGGCGCCATCAATGTCGGCTTCAAAGTCCACCGACTCGCTGATTTCAATCGACAGGCCGTGCGAGACCAATGCGGACGTTTTGATCCGGTTGAGCACATGACCGCGCTTAAGCGACTGAGCCGACACATTCATCGCAATCGGCGGCAGGCAGATGCCACTTTTCATGGCTGCTGATACATCCGCTTCGATTTGTTCCAAAACCAGAAGATCAATCTCTTCTGCGAGGCCCAATCGATAGACCCCGTCAAAGAACGTGCCTGCGGATAGGAGGCCCTTGGTCGGATGCTGCCAGCGCACAAGCGCCTCGAGCGAGGTGATGTCCTCTGTCTGTGCACAAAAAATCGGTTGATAATGGACCAGGAATTCCTGGCGATACACCGCATCGAGCAACTCGTCTGAGATCCGCTTGGTGGCTTCGACATGTTTGGCTAAGTCTGGCGTAAAGAACGCATAACGGTTGCGGCCGCTATCTTTGGCACGATACAGCGCGATATCTGCTTTGATCAGCAAATCAGCCGGGTCAATCTGAGACGGTTGAGACTCACTTCCAGCGAAGCTTATCCCAATGCTTGCGCCGAGATGACAGGGTCCGTCTTTATAATAAACCGGGTCTTTCAAAGCCGAAATGATCCGCTCTGAGAGCGCGATCAAATCCTTTGGGCTGGCATTAAGTGCGGGCAGAATCACAAACTCATCCCCGCCCATGCGCGCGATAAAATCTTGCGGGCGCGTGCATGATTGAAGGATCGCGCCGACATGTTTCAAGACGTAATCGCCCGCCGCATGGCCGAGCGTGTCATTGATTTGCTTAAATCGATCCAGATCTAAGTGAACCACACTGACCACGCCGCCTGTGTCGGCAACGAGCTGTTTGGTGCTCAACATAATCGCTTCGAGCGCCCGTCGATTGGGCAATCCGGTGAGCGGGTCATGTAAGGCGTCGTGCTCAATCTTCTCTTTGAGAGATTCCAGCTCGCGATTTCGCTTGATCGCATGGTGCTTGGCCTGAGTGGCGATCTTTGACTGGGCCTCCAGATCCGCCATCGCGCGCGTGACCAGCCGATGCGCAGGGGCAAAAATTATGATCGCTTCGATCATCAGAATGATCAGCGCCGCGTAGAATGAGGTGTTCTCGATGAGCGCTAAATATCGCGCATCACGCTGCGCTTTCGCCTCAAACATGAGGGTCGCGCGATTAAGGTCTTGCAGCATTGCCTCGCTGTCCAAATCTAAAAGCTCAGAAAGAGAGTCATGGGCATTCTCGGGGTTGGCGGAAATCTGGCGCGCGATGCGTGCGAACGTGTCCACGCGCTGGTTCAGGGCAGCTTCACCGAGATAGAGCTCGCGCAGCTCCACCGATAATGCTGGCGCGCGCGCAAGCCTGTCTTGTGTGTCCGACAAGGCCGTGATGGTCGCCGCCAATCGATCCACCGTGTTCGGCTCAGTGTGATGTGAGGCCCGCAGTCCAAGATACATGATGCGTTGACTGAACATCCTTTGCCGCCCGGCCAAATTGATCAGTTCGGCATTCTTAGCGCTCGCCTGAAGCGCCAGTGTTGCTGTGATATGGGCTGTGCCGAGCAGCGCGGCGATTACGGCCACCGCAACGACATATCGCTTCCACAAATGCTTCGGATGGCTCGCAAATAGCACTTTGTTTAGGACTGATATCATCGGCCATCGCAAGGAAACAACGCCCCCAGAAAAACCTATCGGCTTTCTCGTTCTCGCAGGACTGTCAGATATGACACGCTTCAAGATGCTCGGCGCTTGAACTGGCCGTATCTATCAGTCGAGCATCCCGCGCTCAGCAACTCAGTTTCAGGACTGGATAAATCCCGTGGCATTGTCAGCGATCCAGTCGCGAATGCGCTGTTTTCTGGCATCGCTCGCAACCGCCGTTGCACCGGCCACGACTTGCGTCAGTGGCACGGCGGAGAGCGCGTCACGATAGACCCGCTCTGCATCATAAAAAGCTTTGGCAATATCACATGGACCTGGGCATTCGTGGGGCGTCGCCCCGCACGGTCCATTCTTACGAATTTCAGTACACCGGAAACTCGGCGCGACGCCTTCTAGAGCCGCGGTGATCTCCCATAATGAAATCTGTTCGGCGTCGCGCGACAGGCGATAGCCGCCGGAGACGCCGCGCTGCGTGACGACTAAACCGGCGCGGCTCAAACCTTGTAATTGCTTCGCCAAATAGGGCGCTGGCACACCGAGATAATCGGCAAGGGCGTCACGCGAGAGCGCAGCACCCGGCGGCAGCAATGCGAGCACCGCACAAGCATGTGCTGCCCATTCAACCCCTTTACCGATCTTCATGTGTCAGCCTCTATTCAGCTAATCTCTCTCGCAGATCCGCAACGCGCGCGGCGTTGACGCCCGCATCGGAATGTCCAACGCGTGAGCCCGATCTCACGTGCACATTCGTCTCTGTCAGCCGGGCCTCAAGATCATCAACGAATCCAAAGGTGCCTGAGGTAAACTCTGCGGCGAGATAGCGATCTTCTTGCGCGGTCACGATCCCGCCCATCGCCTCAATGATATCAGGCAGGCTTTCCCAAGCGCTTATGGCCAGCGGCTCAATCTTCTTGTCGTCTGGCGTCCCTGCTTCGCTCGAAACGCAATTTGGCGAGGCGGGGCAGTCCGCGAGCGCGCCGTCAATTAAACCCAAAGCCTCGCCGCCGCGCGACTGCATGCCGAGAACTGCGAGCCCGCCAATCGCCAGCAAAACCAAGCCCACTAAGGCGATCACGCCATACTTTAAAATCTTCATTTCAGTTACCCTCTCGCAATTTCTTAATTATGGATATATAATGTCCGTAATTCATGTCCAGAGACAATCAGTGGGGAAACACAATGATGACCGACAACCAACTGCCCGTACACCCAGGCATCGCGATTTTCGCGCGATTGCTCTTCACCTCGCTCTTCTTCTTATCGGGCCTGACGCACTTCACCAATGTGCCTTACTATGTTGAATTGATGCCAGACGCGATTCCGATGCAAGTCTTCTGGATCTATGTGTCCGGCATTGTTGAACTCATCGGCGCGGTGCTCATTCTGTCCAATTGGCGCCCGCGCTTGGGCGGTTGGTTGATTGTCTTATTCATGGTCCCAGTCACCTTCGCGGTGCATGGCTATGAGATGATCAATGGCGCCAGCGAAGCCATCCGCGCAGCGCAACAGGCGCACTTTCTGAAAGGGATCGCCCTGACCGGAGCGGCGTTACTGATCACACAGATCGGTGTCAAAGCTCAGCGCGCAACTGAGGGATAAACACGGCGAAGCGTTCGGCATTTCGGGGTCCGATCAGGCGCAGGGACCAACCTGCTTTACGGTTCGACGCCGCGATATCCTTCTGGTGGGCGAGGGAGTTCCACATCATGGCGATGGTTCCAAATCTCGACGATTTTACCGGCATCATCGAACCGGAACACATTTATAATCGCGACGCCATCAACCGCCGTCATTCCCATGTTTTGTGCGCTTTCACTCGGCGCAAGACTGACGAACCAACGCGTGGCAACTTTATCCCCTTCGGCGATTTGGTAATCGATCTCACCTGAGAGCTCGCCGAAACTGTGAAACGTATCGGCAATTTCCTTTTGCGTGATGGCGGTCTCGGTAACCCCCTTCGCAGGTCCGACATCGTGAACGACATAAGTGTCAGCAACATAATCTGCGTAGGCATCCGTATTGTTCGAGAACCAGAGATCTTCATAGAACTGACGGGCGATGTCTTTGTTTCGCTCGGTTACGTTCGGATTTTCAATCGTTGCGCAGCCCGCCAATGCGCCCATGGCGGCGATGGAAATAAATATACGTTTCATGACAAGAGTCTCCCTACCTATCTGTTCTCATAACATAAGAACAGAATATGGTCCGCTTCGGCGTTGGGTCGGGAGATTAGACTGTCTTAGGTTCTGACCGCCGAGCGAGCAAAGGCAGCGTCAACGGCACAATTCTGAATGTCATGAGCCGCTAACTAGTCACTCGGATTATCACCGAGATGAACCTGAAAAAACTCTATAATTTTTCGCGCGCCATCCCGCGCGGCACTGGCATTGCCCGACGGCGTGCCGCCCTTTGGAATGAGGATGCCATCAACCGGGTGGGGCGTGAGCGTGCCGACTGAGCGCATCGCCCAGAACGGATAGGCTGACCCAATCTCATGCCCGGCGCCTTGATAAATGTGCGATTGGAGAGGTGGCTCAAAGCCTTTTGCATTGAGGCGCGCGGTGAGCAACTCAACGGCCAGCGCCGCAGGCCAGATCGGGTCGGCGTCGCCTGCAAGCAGCAGAAGCGGAGCTTGAATGCCTTCGGCGCGAATGGCTGGTTCGCCAGATACCATGCCTGCCAAAAATCGTTCCCGCATAGAGGCGGGGGCGTCGCCATAGACGACCGTTTCAATCTGAGCTTCCGGATGGTCGTAGATTTCGGCCGCCGGCAAATCCTCCCCGCCTAGCGTATAGCCGATCTTGGCCTCTTCGGAGCAACATCCGCCCCAACGCACATTGGTCGGCGAAGACGCAACGACCGCGCCAATCCGATCCGGCAGTTCAGACGCGACCAGCAGCGCCATCTCTGCCCCGCGCGAGCCGCCACCGACGCCCACGCGCTCCTGACCGTGGAGACCGCTCGCATAGGTGATCGCGTCGGAAATATACTCGAGCGGCAGCCGGTTGAGCTCATCGGGGCGTCCCTCATAATTATGTGTCGCAAGCGCCAGGGCTGCGAACCCGTTCGAGGCGAGCAGCGCGGCGCGCCCTTCGGAGACGCCGCCGCCCGATCCAGAGAGCCAAACCACGGTCGGGAAGGGACCTTCGCCCGCCGGTTCATAGAGGACACCGTGCACACCGGCTTCAGCGATCTCAGTCCGGAGGATTGTCGGGTCATCGAGCCGCAATCTCTGCTTCACCTCTAGCGTGACCTCGTCCCCCGAACGCGCCTTCGTTCGAAACGTCGCTGAGAATTGAATGTCATAGGAGAAGTCGGCTTCTGGGAACGGGCGGTCGGGCAGATCGGGGGCAACATCACGGCGATCGGCTTGCAAGACCTCATCGCCGAGTGCGACGGGCAGCATGGACCAGACCAGGCCGTCCGAGTCTATGCCGGTATAGGTTCCTGCGGTTGAATAGGCGCGCGATACGTCGACCTGTCCTTGCGCATCGGCGAAAAACACAGCGCGCGAAGACCAAATGCGCTCTTCGTCATCTTTTAGCGTGCCATTGATCACGACAAGCCCGCCCGGCAAGGCGCCTTCGACAGTGAGACCGAGCGGGTCGATGGAATAGCGCTCGGGGGTGTTCACGCGGAACTTCGCAGAGTCTGACGGTGCGGCCAGTGCGGAAATAGTGACAGCGTGCATCACGGCGAGTGTGAGGACGAAGCTTCGCAAAAATATAGATTGATGTTTCATCGCCCTGCCGATCCATTCGTCTTGGTAAGAAGCGCTTGTGATACCCTAATCACCGCAATTGGAAATTGGAAATGCGCCATCCCCATTTTGTGTTTTTCTAAGCAACCATTATTGTCTGATACGCGTGTGTTGCGTCGTCCCTGTAGGTTTACCTGAATTCATATCTAGAATAAATTGATTGTCATACCGCCCTAACCACTCCTCGCCCAAGAATAATTAATATAGTTGCTTTAAGCAACTTAATATGCTTGATACTCCTCACCGAAGTTTCATCCGCGCTGGGGACGAGCCAGCGTTACAAGAAAGGGAGAGAGTCATGCCGGTGACTGTTGATTTCTATTACGATCTCGTGAGCCCGAATACCTATATGGCAAATCAGGTCGTTCCTGACTTGGCCAAACGAACCGGGGCACACTTCAACTACATTCCTGTGCTTCTCGGTGGCATCATGAGAGCAACTGGAAACACGCCTCCGTTTATTTTGCATGCGCCGGTCAAGGAACAGATGGCCTATGGCGCGCTAGAGCTTGAGCGGTTTGTCAAAAAGCATGCGCTCCGCAATTATAAGTTCAACACACATTTCCCATTGAACGCTCTGCTTATGATGCGCGGCGCCATCGCCGCAGAACATCAAGGCAAGCTGCTTGAGTATCTGAAGGCAGGTGAGCGCCTCGTTTGGGAACAGGGACTGAAAATGGACGACCCAGAGGTCTTTTTGGCGGGCTTTACAGCACAGGGTCTGAATGGTGCTGAGCTGCTTGAAAGCACGCAAGACTCTGAGGTGAAGCACGGCTTGATCGCGAATACCGAGGCGGCAGTGGCACGCGGTGTTTTTGGAGTGCCGACATTCTTTGTTGGAGACGAAATGTATTTCGGGAAAGACCGTCTTCGCGATCTCGAAGAAGAGATCGTTGCACGAAGCTAGGGTCGCGGCGGAGTTCCTGTGTTGACCGCGCGCTTATCGTTTGCGTGTTTGTGTCATTCACGGTTCAGACTTTGTCAGAAGAGCCTGTTTCCTCTAATCATAAAAAATGGCCCGAACGTCTCTCAAACACCTCCCATGCTCCATCGCCCAATTCGCTGAGGCGATGGGAGACAAATGGAGCTTTATGATTGTCCGGGATGCGATGACCGGGGTGACGACTTTTTCTGGCTTTCAGAAAAGTCTCGGCATCGCCAAGAATGTCCTTACGGATCGCCTCAATCATCTGGTCGAAAACGATATCCTTGAGCGACAACAACCGAAAGCCGATGTGGAGAGATATGAATACGTCCTCACGCAGCGCGGTCTTTCACTCTTACCGGTCGCAGCTGCGATTATCGAGTGGAGCAATGACTGGGTGTTCGGACCAGGACGCGAACCGTTCAAACTGGTTGAGCGTTCAACTGGCACGCCTGTCCAGAGCATGTCGATTCTCTCTCGAGACGGAAAGTACCTAGGACCGCATGACGTGATGTTTGCCGATGGTCCGGGTGCAAGAAAACCCGTTCAACCGAAGAAAACATAGGCGCTTCTTAAGGGCGTTGCTCCATCCGGTGCGTGGTAGTTTATCCTCATTTCTGCCTCTCTTATCCCATTCGCACCTTCGCTGAACAAAACCGAACACGGCGAGAATGCCAGCTCTGATTTGAACACTCAGTTTTTGGATCAAACGCACGACTCAATGCTGCGAAACGCAGTCGGAGCCACAGCCAAATACGGATCAGTCCGTTACGTTACGAGACCGCGCAGGGTTGGAGAAGATCCGGAGAAGATACGACCGTTCAGGTTGGATTGTGAGATGGACAGGTGATCGGCCAGAACGCCTTTGAGCACGGCGGTCACGTCATTCGCGGGCGCAAGGTCGCGATTTTCATAAAGGTCACGCGCGCGCAAGCCTGGCCAGTCTCCATGGACGCGACCGCCTTTGATCGCGCCGCCAGCGAGCGTGACCAATCCCCCCGTTCCATGATCGGTTCCACGACTACCGTTCTCGCCGGCTGTCCGTCCAAACTCAGAACACATCACCACCGCCGTCTCTTGCCACGCCGTGCCGAGCGCCAGTTTTAGCTCACTTATTGCTTTGTCTAGACCACTAAGGCGTGTCGCCAAGGGCGCGGCTTGATTGGCATGAGTGTCCCATCCATCGAAAGACATCATCCCGATATTTGGTCCGCCATCGGCGCTCATGAGCTGGCCGAGGGCTTTGCTGGAGATGGCATATTGCGCCGCCGGGCCGCGCGCGACACTGTTCATCGATACGTCTTGCGCGGCAGTCGCGCGCGCCATTGCCAAAGGCTCCGAAAGGAGGGGTTGGCGCTGATAAAGGTCCTGAAGCCGATCGAGCAAACCGTCAGACACAGGTGCAAATACCGGCGGCGACCAGTTTGTGGCTGGACCATCGCCCCGCATCGCCAAAGGCAAATCATACCCCACTGCGAGCGCTGTTCCACCCACAGTTTGAACGACGCGGTTCAGCCACCCGTCGCGCTCTGAGCTGCGTCCGAGGGTTTCAAGAACATCCTGGCCGTCAAAATGCGAACGATCACGATAGGACGTCGCAGCGGCATGAACAAAACCAGCCTCACCTTGCGCGTATAATTCACGTAGGGCGGTCAGGTTCGGGTGTAATCGAAATCCATTTCCGAGATCCAATCTTTCCCGCCGGTCGGGTATCGTATGCGTGCGCAACCCGTTGAGCGCGTCGTCGTCTGGTATGAGTGTTGCCAATCCATCGAGCGCACCACGCAGGATGATGAAAACCAGTTTTCGATCGTCCAGCTCTGCGGCGTGAGCGGCAAAAAATTTCGGCGCAAGCCCCAGTGTTCCGAGCATTGCGAGTGTTGAGCGGCGGGATAGATTTGTCATAAGTCTCATCTCATCTGAAAGTCTGGACTGAGCAATGCGAGCGCGATCGCCTGGCTCGGGGTCTCCGCGCGCGCAACCGCTTGCAACGTCTCGTGCGACGCGCGTTCGCCCAATCCTTGCTGAAGCAGCGCTCGGCCGTCCATCGATGCGTTTTGATCCGCAAGACGATTTGCCCACTCAACGCGTTTCATGATCATGTCTGGCCCATTCCAAGCGTCAGCTTCATCTGGCCAGCCTTGCGGAGAGGGCGCCGTAAAGGGGATCTGAGCAAAACTCTCAAACACTTTGCCAGCGTCCCCCACGAGAACGCGGCGCAGGCCAATCAATCGTCCCGTGGAGACAATAAGCTCATCTGGTGTTTTGTATTTGTTGGCGGCGCTCACCCAAGCTTCGTCAGCTGTGATGAGGGTCCGATAGAGCGATTGAAGGTCCCCCTCCGTCTCCAGGAAGCTCGCCTTTAATTTCTCCACCAAGGAGGTGGGCGGTGCATCTGAAACGAAATGGCGCGCCAGTTTGAACGCGATACGCTGCGCCGTGTGCGGCGAGCGGCAAAGGTCACGAAGGATCGATTTTGATTGAGACCCGCCGGTATCGCTGTACCGCTGACCCAGAAGGGTGCGTCGCCCAGGTTCGTGAAGCCGATCTTCGTAGATCGTTTCGCCTTTGCGATCAGCGCCGATGCGACGATTGCCCACCGTCCATCCGGTGAGGGATTTGGCAAACGCCGTCACATCGGATTGAGTATACCCAGATGACGGCGTGACCGTATGCAGTTCCAACACTTCTCGTGCGAGATTTTCATTCAGGCCACGATCTCTGCGCCGACCCGCGACAGAGTTAGGGCCAATCGATTGCCAATTGCTCAAATAAACGAGCATGCCAGGGTGAAAAATCGCGCGCTCGGCCAATTCAGCAAAGCTTCCCAATATGTGAGGGCGAATGGCTTCGCGCTCATAAGCCCCCACTAAGACACGGGTCTGGGGACTGTTCGCAGCCACTGTGAAATGATTGGCCCAAAACCGGAGGAGGCGCTCATGGAATGGGGCTTCGGTCGAAGCTGCGAATACCGTGCGCGCGGAGACCTCGGCGCGCGTTGCGTCTCGGACGTCGCGTCGAAAGGCTCTTTGCTTATTGCCCTCGGCGTCTTGCGATCGCCGGGCTTGAAAATAGTCGAGAGCTTTTGAGAATTGCACTTTCGACGATTTGAGCGCTTGGTCTGGAAAGTCGATGCCGCGCGACGTGTCGAGTTGCGACAATAACCACTGCTCGGGGTCATCGCTGGCGCGATTGATTTCGCCGGGCTGCGCCCCCAATCCGAATCGCGTGACGGCTACTGCGCCTCGTTGTGACATCTGACCTCCATCGTTCTACACATTCATATTGAACGCATAAGACTGAGGACTCCGTCGCCGCATTTGGATGCAGGCACTTTTGACATTCCGGCAGAAAGAGTCATTTGCCGAACGACCGCTTTCGGCGTCGAAGTGGACGAAACTCAACTCTCCCAACCGCCCATCCCGGGCTTGACCCGCGATCTCGTGCCGCAAGTCCCGTCCAAGACTGCCCGTGATCCCGGCCTTCGCCGGCAATGAGCGGACCAAACGGTGCATAATACGACCACTTCTGACCCAAAGCAGTTGTCCGCTCTCGTCATCGGAGCGGACTCCGTGTTCCTGAAGACTCTCGAAATAGTCCCCCAAATACGCTGAAAAAGGGGAGGGCGACGCCGGGAGACGGCGCCGCCCAAAACTGGCAACGATTAGCGTTAACGTACTGCCAGTTTGCCCGATTTACTCGATTGAGCTGGTCGGTAGCCCGGACCGCGCAAAACATGGAACATCGTAGGTTTTTTGCAGCCACACTGAAACGGTTACTCCTTTTCAGCGATCAAAAGAGGAGTCCCGTTATGCAAAGCTACGATAGACTGTTCACCAATTGCCCGGACGGCTTTGTCCACCAAATCGGAAATACAAGAATTTCTGATCTCATTATAATGCGTGATGGACAGTCCGCGCAGGTGACGGGTCGCTCCCTTACAAACATCCTTCGCCTGGAGTACGATGTCGCGGTACGTCTCGGTCGTCGGTTTGCTCAGGTCGAGTTTGAACTCTCCGACCGGGGACGACCCCATTTCGGCATTTGCGGGCGCGATTGACATAACTGAGCAGACAGCCAAAGCTATGATGCACTTTTTAGCGGATTGAACCATTTAAATCTCCATAAGATTGCAGCTCGGTTCAGAGCCGATGAGAGACATTGACAGCGGCGAATTCAGACAGTCCTGTGGGATGCCTGATTTCTATCTTAGGGATTTCTTATGCCTTGTATTCATTGCGATTAATTTCGTTTTGAATCGCAAAAGCCGTGATACAAATGACGGAGTTTCGGAGTAGAAAAATCGTGGCGTGGCCTAACCCCAAGGATGCAATGGTACCATTCCGGATCGGCAATGCGCAGATTCGACCGGATGAGCTGCGCATCGAAGCCAATGGAATAGCGATAGATGTCGAACCGAAAGTCATGACTCTCTTGCTCGAACTGTCTTTCAATGCCCAAGCAGTGGTTAGTCGCGCCGACTTGATTGAGCGCGTTTGGCAAAGGGAATTCGGCAGTGACGAGAGCCTTACCAGAGCGATCTCGCTGCTTCGTAAAGCGTTTCGGGAAGTTGACGGCCAAAGAGAATATATCAAGACGATCCCGAAGCGCGGGTATCAACTGATCGCGCCGTTAGAACACACTGACGGTCATGCAGGTGCCATCGTCAATTCTACCAAACTTCAGACCCGTATCACCCGCTCCAATCTCCGCAGAGGATTCGCCGGATTTGCGATCTTGGTTTGTTTTGCGTCGATTTGGGGCTGGTTGTCTTTGCGTGAACAGCCAATGGAACATGAAGCGCCGATCATAGCTGTCTTGCCTCTACAGAACATTGGAGAAGATGAACAAGACTATCTTTCCGACGGGTTTGCTGAGGAGATTATGAACAAGCTAACGGGGCTCGAAGGAATTCGGGTCGCCGGTCGATCGTCATCCTTTGCTCTCGCGAAAAGCGAAGATGATGCTCTGGCCGTTGGTCGACAGCTCAACGCAAAATTCGTTATGGAAGGCACGCTGCAAAAGTCTGACGACCTGATCAGGGTAAATGTTCAATTGGTCGATGTGAAAGACGGTACGCTCATTTGGAGCAATCGCTTCGACAAACAAATGACGGAAGCGTTTGAAGTCCAAGACGCGATAGCCGATTCCGTAGCCCGCGCTATAGGAGCGCGAGTGCTCCCAACGCGGGACTATTCTCCCGATCCACGCGCATATGTCTTGTACTTACGCGCTCTCCATAAACTCCGTCGCTCGCAAATTGAGGGAAACGAAGGTGCGGTCGCACTGTTTGAAGACTCCGTAGGTATAGACCCCAATTATGGGCCATCGCATGCAGCATTGGCTGTCGCCTATACAGAATACGCATTGCGCAGCCGCGATGAGACTGAAAGCACGCGGGATAAAGCAATGGCGTCCGCGCAAAAGGCGCTGCAATTCAACCCGAATAGTGCGATGGCGCTAACAGCGATTGCGGCTGTAAAAGGCCAGCGGCAGCAATGGGTCGAGTCTCGTCGCCTTTACGAACAGGCCATCGCAATCGACCCGGCAGCCGAAACACCAACGGTGCATCTGTGGACACTGATGACAGTCACCGGCGACAAGACGGGTCGCAATGCCCTTATTGAGGGCGCGCGAGAACTGAATCCCAATTCGACAGCTCTGGCCCTCGTCCAGTCATTCGCGGCATTCGACGAGCTGGACTTTGAGCGTGCCGTCGAATTTGGCCGACAGGCAAAAACACTTGGAGGCATTTCTATTGAACTTCCAGTGTCGCTCGCAATCCTCGGTCAAAATGAAGAAGCGCTTGAAGTCTATGAAGATATGATCAAAGACTGGCCCACACCGGAAGTCGCGCAAACCAATCAAAGACGCCTATTGCGGAGTTTTAATGACGAAGAAGCACGCCAGAATTTCATTGAGCGAATTCCTGATTTGCCGGATTCCTGGTCGGCCTTCGTAAGGATTATGGGTCGACCCGATATCGCGGATTTACATCGATCGCCTCAGTTGCCGGGTTACTATCAGAAGAACCCTATTGAGTTGGGTGAGATGTGGTTGGATATTCCCTCTGAGATGCGCGCCAGCGACTCTTTCAAGGCGGAGCTAATCGCGCTCGGCCTTCCTGACTATTGGCGGACATATGATTGGCCTGACGCCTGCAAACCCGTGGGCGAAGATGATTTCTTTTGTAC
>JBCBQS010000049.1:0-14741 GCA_039820085.1 Pseudomonadota bacterium | reverse complement strand
CTATCGCGAAGACATTGTGACCTTTGAAGACGATCCCGGCCCGCCAAGATCCGCAAGCGCAGGGCATTCAGCTTGATGAAGCCTTCCGCGTCTTTTTGATCATAGGCGCCGTGATCGTCTTCAAAGGTCACAATGTCTTCGCGATAGAGCGAGTAAGGGCTGTCGCGGCCGACCAAGTGGACGCCGCCTTTGTACAGCTTCACTTTCACTTCACCCGCGACGAACCGCTGTGAGTGGTCGATCGCGGCTTGCAGCATTTCGCGCTCAGGGCTCCACCAGAAGCCGTTATAAATAAGTTCGGCATAGCGCGGCATCAGCTCGTCTTTGAGGTGACCGGCACCGCGATCGAGCGTGATCGATTCCATGCCGCGATGGGCGGTCAGCAAGATCGTGCCGCCGGGCGTCTCATAGATGCCGCGCGATTTCATCCCGACAAACCGGTTCTCCAGCAGGTCGAGCCGGCCAATGCCATGCTTGCGGCCATATTCATTCAGCTTGGTTAGGAGCGTCGCCGGGCTCATCGCCTCGCCATTGATCGCGCACGCATCGCCATTTTCAAACCCGATCGTGATGATCTCAGGCTCATCTGGGGCGTCTTCTAGCGCGACGGTCCGCAGGTGGACGAATTCAGGCGCGGCCTCGGCTGGGTCTTCCAGGACTTTGCCCTCGGAGGAGGAGTGTAGCAGGTTGGCGTCGACCGAGAACGGCGCTTCGCCGCGTTTGTCTTTGGCGATCTCAATGCCTTGGCTTTCAGCAAAGGCGAGCAGGTCGGTGCGAGACTTGAACTCCCAGTCTCGCCACGGCGCGATGACTTTAATGTCTGGGTTCAGGCCATAATAGCCAAGCTCGAAACGGACCTGGTCATTGCCTTTGCCAGTCGCGCCATGACAGACCGCATCGGCGCCCATCATATCGGCAATTTCAATCTGGCGCTTCGCGATCAGCGGTCGCGCAATCGACGTGCCGAGCAGGTAAACGCCTTCATAGACGGCATTGGCGCGAAACATCGGGAAGACGAAGTCGCGGACGAACTCTTCGCGGACATCTTCGATAAAGACGTTCTCAGGCTTAACCCCAGCAGCGATGGCTTTGGCGCGGGCCGGTTCAATCTCTTCGCCTTGGCCGAGATCAGCTGTGAACGTAATCACTTCAGCGCCAAATTCAGTCTGGAGCCATTTAAGGATGATGGAGGTGTCGAGCCCTCCAGAATAGGCGAGCACAACTTTTTTGGGCGCAGAGGACATGGGTCAACTCCATGGGGATTTTTTGTCCCCGCGCGTATGACGTTAGTTGGCTCCCGGTGCAAGAGCCTTCCGTGATTAGCTGATCTACCGTTTTTGATAGACGCGGACGAAGTCGACATCCATGCGTCCGGGAAACGCGTCTGGATCCACGCCTTCCCAGCCCCCCCATCCGCCGATCGCGACGTTTAGGATCAAATAGTGCGGTCGGTCAAAGGGCCAGGAACCGTAGCCTTTGTCGCCTTTCGGATAGCGAAAATAGGGATCGCCATCGACGGCCACGATGAGCTCATCCTCCGTCCAGTGCAGGCTGTGTGTATGGAAGGCGCCGCAGGCTGTCTCACTCGTATAGCGCGCGCCTTCTCCCCCGCCCATCGTGTGATTTTTGTCTCGCGTGTGGACGGTCGCGTAAAATGTGTCTGTGTCCCAACCGACATATTCCATAATGTCGATCTCGCCATCTTCTGGCCAATTGTTAGACCCCTCGGGCAGCGTCCAAATCGCTGGCCAGAGACCACGGCCGCATGGCAGCTTTGCGCGAATTTCAAAGTATCCGTATTGCCAAGACGCCAAGCCAGACGTCCTCAATCTTGCCGAGGTATAGTCTTGCCCATTGGTGTCGGGGAAGGCGTCAACAGGCGTCTCTTCTTGATGGGCCTCAATGATCAGAACCCCATCCTCGACCCGCGCATTTTTCAAACGCTCCGCGCTATAATATTGCAGCTCTCCGTTGAACCAGCCTTTGTCGTTCCAGTATGTGTCATAGGTCCAACGCTCCTGGTCCGGTAATCCGTCTTCGCGAAACTCATCCGCCCAAACCAGGGTGTATCCTTCAGGAATGCTTGTCGGCTCGGGCTCGATGAACGAGGCACAGCCTGCCAGTGTCAGCGCAATCCCGGCGAATAGCGCGATATGTCTTGTCATATCGTGTTCCTTTGTTGGACAGGGTCCTTAGCAATGCTGAGCGGACGTGCAAGCGCCGTTCCTGAACGCGCGATGACTGAAATCGGGCGGCGCCATCACAAATAAGGGCAAATTGCCTTGTTTGAGACCGGGTCATCGCCTTGATTAACCACAACACTCTTCTCCACACGCCACGTGCAGGGAGATGCCAGCCATGAAGAAAACCAGCCTTAGCGTTGCCAGTGTGATCGCCGCCGCCGCGATGACCTTTGGCGCGCACGCGAAAACCAAGCCGTCGCCAGACCCAATTATGGAGCCGACCCTAATGAACGCTGTTTCGTCCTACATCCTTTTGGATCGCACAGGATCAATGTCCGACATTTGGGACGAAGCTCTAGGCTCTGTGAATGCTTATGCCGAGGCAGTGGGCAAAGTCGAAGAGGGTGAAGCAGATGATCTTGAAACCTCGGTCACTTTGGCCGTGTTCGATCACCAAGAAGGCTTCCAATTTGATGTCTTGAGAAAAGATGTGCAGCCCGACGCCTGGTCAAACGTTACCAATGACGAGGTCAGCCCGCGCGGAATGACACCGCTGTTTGACGCCATTAATCGCACCATCACGATGGCCGAAGCCGATAATCCGGAGAAAGCCGTGATTGTGATCATGACCGATGGGCACGAAAACTCATCGCGTGAAGTCACAAGAGCGGGCGCGAAAGCTGCTTTGGATCGCGCCGAAGCGCGCGGGTGGGAAGTGGTCTTCCTGGGAGCTGAGTTCGCAAGCTTTGGAGATGCTGATGCCGTGGGCGTCAGTGCCAGCAAACAGATGGCTGTCAGCGCTGGATCGCTTGCCGTCACTCAAGAACGCTTGGCGCGCAAAGCGCGTGAATATGGAAAGGGCGAAGAAGACGAGATCGTCTTTGACGCTGAGGATCGTACGATTGCCGAAGAGGAAGACGTCAAAGAACGCAAAGGTCCAAATCGCTAAACAAAAACGCAACCTTCCCCCCGCAGGCACGGGACGACGCTCAGCGGGTGAGAGCGAAAGGCGCAGAGTTTTCTCTGCGCCTTTTGTTTTTTTCGCGCATAAGGCGAGTGAGATCACACGATCTCAAAACCCTGTTACATCCGTCTCTTGTGTCTTGCCGCTGCGCCTTGTTCCGATCAGCCTGTATCTGCGGGGAATCTAGGCGTTAACTTCTCATTAGTCGTCGGCAGCGTTTAGTCCCGCTATAGTTGAGTAAACAACCGGAGTTTGGGACGTTGGTAGAAACTCATGCGCGTACGGCTCGCGGCGTTGCGAGCGTGATTGCGATTGTGGCCGCAGCTGGCCTGGTTGCTGCCTGCGGGGGTGGTGGCGGAGGCAGTGATGCTGGCGCAACCTCCGTGGCGCCGCCGCCGCCGCCTCCACCCGCGCCAACACCGCCCCCGCCGCCGCCACCGCCTCCACCAACGGGAACAAGCGTCGTGATTTCAGGCGCAGTGACATTTGATAAAGTGCCTCATAACAACAATTTCCGCGGCCTGAACTATGATGCGGTCAGTCAGGAGCCAGCGCGCGGTGTCACGGTACAAGCAGTCAATGCCAGCGGCACGGTGATCGATACCGACATCACCGATCAGACGGGCAGTTATGACGTGACGGTCGATGCGAACACAAATGTTCAGATCCGGGTGCGAAGCGAGCTTCAACAATCAAGCGGCGCAACATGGGACATCCAAGTGTTGGACAATACCGCGAAAAACGGAGCCGGTGATCCCGCGCCCGCGATTTATGTGCTCGCGGGTAGCCTCACCAATTCGGGCGCCTCAAACTCTCGCCGCGATTTAAATGCGGGGTCTGGGTGGGGGGGCTCAAGCTACACTGGAACCCGAGCGGCTGGCCCATTTTCCATACTCGATGCGATTTATGAGGCCGTTACAGATATTGAAGCCGTCGACCCGAACGTAACCTTTCCGCCGCTCCAAGTCTTTTGGAGCGTGAACAATGTCCCAACGAGTGGCGATGTCTTCGACGGCGAAATTGGGACTTCGTCCTATACCCGCACCAATGGCGTTCCAACGATCCGAATTCTTGGCGATGAAAACAATGACACGGACGAATATGATATCCATGTGGTTGTGCACGAGTTTGGACACTATTTCGAAGACCAGCTCTCGCGGTCAGACTCGCCAGGCGGGACTCACAATTTGACTGCCCGCCTCGATTCTCGGCTCGCCTTTGGGGAAGGCTGGGGCAATGCCTTTTCCGGTATGATCCTGGATGATCCGATCTATCGCGATGCGCTCGACAATCGACAAGCCAACGGTTTCGCGTTCAGTGTTGAGCAAGACCTTACACCTGGAACAGCAGGGCGCGATGCTGGCTGGTTCAATGAGGCGTCCATCCAGCAAATCCTGTACGACATCTATGATAGCGACAATGATGGCGCTGATACGATTTCGGCGGGATTAGAGCCGTTCTATGCCGCCTTCACAGATCCTGCCTACATCAACTCTGTTGATTTCACGACGATTTTTTCCTTCGCGAACAGAATACGCAATGAAAGCGCTGTGAGTGGAAGCGCGCTTGATGCGCTGCTGGCGGCTGAGGATATCAATGGCAACGGCCCACGCGGTGTTGGCGAGACAAATAATGGCGCGCTGCCACAGTCACTGCCTTTGTATAAGACCGTTGCGCCCGGTAGCGGTGCGGTGACCGTTTGCTCTACGGCTGTAAATGGCGACACCAATCGCCATGGCGTGCGCGAGTTTTTGACGCTTACCCTCTCCTCACGAACCAGTCTCACCATGACCGCGTCTGAAACCTCTGGGCCCGCTACGAGCGCGACCGACCCTGATTTTCGGATTTGGGAAGAAGGTGTTTTGTTTACACGCGACTCCTTTGGCCAGGATCGCCGTGCGGACTCGTCAGACGATGGCGAAGAAGTTTGGACCGGTCAACTTAATGGCGGCACTTATGCAATCGAGTTTTATGATTTCAAAAATCTCGACGATGCCACGACGGCAGATAGCTGTTTCAGCTTCACCGTGACTTAAAGCAGGAAGAATGAAACGATGAGACCACGTCAAACTGCTAGCATGATCGCAACGGCCCTCGCGCTTGCATTGGCGGCGTGCTCGCAAGATGAAATTCGTGCACCTCTTGCTGAACCAGAAACCGCTGCGATTGATCCGTCGCCGGTAAAGCTACAGGCGCCGTTCACAACGGTGAAGCCGGGCGCGTCCGTGACGTTTACGCATGACGCTGTAAAGCCCTTAGAGGTCGGAGACCGCGGAAGTCTCGTCTTGAGCGTGCATGAAGGTTACCCGCATGGGACGCTCACTTTAAATGCCCGCGGGGCTCCAGGCCTTGCAGTGTTCGGTGCAGGTACAACGATGCGCGCGAACATGACGGACATCACGACCCATGCCTGGCGAATTGATTTTGAGGCTGAAACCGACGGTGTGCACTATATCGGCATCACAGCGACTGTAGAGCCTGAGGGCGGGTTGCAACAAAGCCGCGCCTATGCGGTGCGTGTCGAGGTCGGCGATTGGCAAGCTGAGAAAGCGAAAGCTTTGGCGGTTCGACGGTTTGAGCTTTCAGAGACCGGCGAACCGACAATTGTCATGACGGCGGACGAAGAGATCGATCCGCGCTAGACGATGTAATCTGGGCTGACTCGCTTATCTGGTGCGGTGCGGTAGACCCAGAACGAATAAACAATGCTGATCAATGCGGAGCTGACTGCCGCGCCGGTCACGGCGATGACAATGGCGATCCCGTTTAAGGCGAACGCGCTAAACAGGCAGATGAGCCCCACAGCCATGAATAAGCGGCCTGCTAAGCGGTGGGTCTTTTCCCAAGTAAATTCACTCGACAATGTCCACGGCGTACGGATTCCCAAGAACCAATTCTGCCGCGTCTTTGGCAGGTAATTGCCGAGCACGACGAACAAAATGCCTGTGCCCGCCATGACCCATCGGACGAATGCGTTCGATTGCATGTCAGCGCCGCTTCCGACGATCATCATATAGCTCATGCCGGCGTGAATCCCGCAGAGCAGTATCATCACAGAAACCCAAACCGCAGTGTAGGCTTTCCGGCTCTTGAAAAGGTTGTCGCGCATCGGCTCGAGCTGCGGCAAGATCGCGAAGATGAAAGCCCCAAAAACCGTAATGCCTGGGATCAGCCAAACCAGAAAAAGCGCCTCTTGGCGGTCTGCAAACCGATCCGCTACACCTTCGGCGTTCCAGTGAATAGGAATGTTTTCCGCCGGCAATTGCCCGCTCGACCAAATTGAAATGCCGGACATAAGAGCCACAGCGATTGCTGACACGATTAAACCTGTGCGGATCATTCTGCCGCCTCCTTCATATCATCGTCCCCATTGTCACGCCCGATTAGACCCAGCAGCGCCGTAACCGCGTCTTCCATCACGCTGGTATTGGCGCGATAGATGATCGAGGTGCCTTGGCGTTCAGCGGTGATCAGATCGGCTTCTTTGAGCACATTGAGGTGCCGTGTGACGGTCGGCCATGCCGCATCGAACGCTTCGGCCAGTTCACCTGAGCTTTTCGGCCCCTGACGTAGCAAAGCCATGACCTGCCGTCGAAGCGGATGACCGAGCGCTTTGAAAACTTCATTTGCCATAAATGCTAATTAGCATTTTTGATAATTATGAGTCAAGCTAATTTCAGATCGGGTGTCTAAATATACCGAGGTGAGACAAACGTTTTTACGCTAGGACCGGTTGGCGACGGATACGCGAAGGCCAAACCGCACAATCGCCCATAGCCCCGCAAGCGCAGCGCCGAGCCCTAAGGCGATGCCGAGATCAGGTTGGAAAACATACACGCTTACAAAGCTCGCATTGTTCAGAGCGGGTGCGATGAAGACCAGCGCATAGGCGACCATGGCCAGCAAAAGCGTTGGACCAATGACCCGCCAGCCAATTGTGACCGGTTGCCAAGACAGCGGCGTGAAGGCTTGGCGGCGAAGTTTCCAAATGAAGCTGGCAATCCAAATGAGAATAAGCACCGGCAAGGACAGCGCGGTGATCCTCACTGCGCGCATTTGCGGGCTAATCTCCATTGATCGGACAGGAAGACCCAGAAGCAATTCATAGACGCCATAGTGGAGGCTCGGCAGGTCACGTGCGCCATAACTGCTGCTCGCATTTGCGAGGATCACAAACCCGAATTTCTCATCGGGGGAAAATCCAGCCAGCGCTTCAAAGCCTGGGTTCAGCCCGCTATGCAGAGCAATAATCGGGGCAGGCGACTGGCGCACAAACCAGCCTAGTCCGTAATAGTTTGAGGCTTCTGGGACGGTTGGCGGCGCGGCGAGTATGCTTTGCCAAAGTGGATTAGAGGCTGCGGGATCTAACTCATCCATCAGTCTCACCAAGATGGATGCGAGATCGGAAACCGTGCTCTCAACCCCGCCTTGGGCCCAATGCAGGCGCTCGGGTGCCCACCGATGGGGGCGGGGCGTGCCGAGCCAGTAACGGTGACCGACAGCAGATAAGTCAGATGCAGGCGACAAGCCAAGCTGTGTCGCTTCTATCCCAAACTTAGACGTCAACCGCGCGGCGAACACGTCCTCAAGCGGTGCGCCCTCAATCTTCTCAATCAAATAGCCGAGCAATTGATAATTGGCATTCGAGTATTCGAACTGTGCACCAGGCTGGGCGCGCAGCGAGGTTCGCCTTGCATCATCCAAGATGGTCGACATGCGCTCAAACCCATTCGCATTTGCCGCGTGATTTCGGTTGCCGAACAGCATCGAAAAGCCGCTGCGGTGGGACAAGAGATGGCGCACGGTCATTGTGTCTGAGCGCGTTGCATTGCGCGTTTGGAAGCTCGGTATGTGTTGGACGATTGTGTCATCAAGACTGAGTTTACCGTCGGCGACCATGTCCAAAAGTGTGAGGCTGAACAAGGGTTTGCTAATCGAGCCGATTAAAAATCGTGTGTCTTCAGTGATCGGTGCGCCGTCCCGCTTGGTTGTTCCGAATCCGCGAATATGGACAATCTCACCATTATCGATCAGCGCCAGCGCGATGCCCGGGATCCGCATCGCTGCCATTCGCTCTTCAACCAATTGATCAATCATCGCGATCCGGTCTGCGTCGAGCGGCGGACGCTCAGCACGTGCGGTGAAGAATAGGCTGAAAGCCATGCTCAGGATCACAAGCGCTTTAATAAGATACATATAGCCCCAACCTTTTCGAACGCGTCGAACCATAGGCGATGCGCTTGACGTGTCTACAGCCCATCGCCCATAGCCAAACCCGGCGGTCCCGTGTATGGCGCGCGCAAAGATAATTATCGCCGAGAGCCCCTCCCAATGACTGAGCCAACTTCCCTTCGCAATATTGCGATCATTGCCCACGTGGACCATGGCAAAACCACTTTGGTCGATTGTTTGTTGAAACAGTCCGGCACGTTTCGCGAAAACGAAGCGACGACCGAACGGATGATGGATTCCAATGACCTCGAAAAGGAACGCGGGATCACCATTCTCGCCAAAACCACGAGTGTCGTTTGGGGCGATACGCGGATCAATATCGTCGATACGCCGGGCCACGCCGATTTTGGCGGCGAAGTCGAGCGCATCTTGTCGATGGTCGATGGGGCAATCGTTCTGGTCGATGCCGCCGAAGGGCCAATGCCGCAAACAAAATTTGTGGTTTCAAAAGCTCTGAAAATTGGTCTTCGTCCGATCGTTGCCGTCAACAAAATTGATAAGCCTGAGCGCCGCCCGGACGAAGTGATTGATGAAGTCTTTGATCTGTTTGATGCGCTCGGCGCAGATGATGAGCAGCTCGATTTTCCAATTCTATACGGCTCGGCCAAGAATGGTTGGATGTCGCTCCAATATGAAAACGAACGCAGCGATATGAACGAACTGTTCGATCTGGTTGTAAAACACGTGCCGGAGCCGAAGGTTGAAGACGGTCCGTTTAGGATGCTGGCGACAACAATTGGCGCCGATAATTTCCTGGGTCGCATTCTCACCGGCCGCGTGACTTCGGGGACGGTGAAGCCGAATCAAACCGTCAAAGTTTTGGCGCGCGATGGCTCACTTGTTGAATCGGGCCGAGTGTCTAAAGTCCTCGCATTCCGCGGGCTTCAGCGCGAGCCGATCGAACTTGGTGAAGCGGGCGATATTGTCTCAATTTCAGGCTTACAGAAAGCCAATGTGGCGGACACGTTTGTTGATCCAAGTGTCGATACGCCGATTGAAGCACAACCGATCGATCCGCCAACGCTATCCATGACCTTTCGCGTCAATGATAGTCCGCTGGCAGGAACCGAAGGCGACAAAGTCACCAGCCGCGTGATCTGGGATCGCTTGCAAAAAGAAGCCGAAGGCAATGTCGCGCTAAAAGTTGAGCGCTCGACCGAAGCTGAAGCATTTGTTGTTTCAGGGCGCGGCGAACTCCAGCTTGCGGTATTGATCGAAACGATGCGCCGCGAGGGGTTTGAGCTTGGCGTTTCGCGGCCGCAAGTCGTTTACAAAGAAGGCGAGGGCGGCGAGCGCCTTGAGCCCTTGGAAGAGGTTGTCATCGACGTTGATGATGAGTTTTCTGGCGCGGTGGTTCAAAAACTCTCCGAGCGCAAAGCAGAAATGGTTGAGATGAAACCCTCTGGAGCGGGCCGCACGCGCATGGTATTCCATGCGCCCACGCGCGGCCTGATCGGGTATCAAGGCGAGCTTCTATCAGACACGCGTGGGACCGCCATCATGAACCGCGTGTTTCTTGAATACGCACCTCACAAAGGCAAAATCCAAGGCCGCCGGACGGGGACGCTGATCGCGATGGATAAAGGCGAAGCGGTTGCGTTCGCGCTGTGGAATCTGGAAGACCGCGGCCCGATGATGATCCATCCGGGCGCCAAGGTCTATCAGGGGATGATCATCGGTGAGCACACACGTGACAATGACCTTGAGGTCAATGTCCTGAAAGGCAAGAAACTGACCAATGTCCGCGCCAGCGGTTCAGACGAGGCGGTGCGTCTCACACCACCTTTGCAGATGACGCTGGAACGGTCACTCGCCTATATCGCTGATGATGAGCTGGTTGAGGTCACGCCAGACAGTATCCGTCTGCGCAAAGTTCACCTTGATCCGCATGAGCGCAAACGGGCGGCGAAGGCGGCGAACGCCTAGGGCTTTAGCGAGCGCGTTTTTTTACAGACACCACCGAGGTGCGTCTCGGTGATGCCCATAAAAAAGACCTACTCCTCAGCGTCTTGTTTTGCCGGATCATATTTCGCGAACCAGCCCATGATATTGTCTGTTTTGGCGATGAGGCGCGAAGGACGTCCTGCAATATAGTGCGGCGACCCCGGAACGCGGATCAACGCCGTGTCGACCCCAGCCAGTTTCAGCGCGGTATAGAATTGTTCAGCTTCCCAAGTTGGCGTGCGCCAATCCTCTTCGCCGACCATCACCATTGTTGGCGTGACGACATTCCCAATCAGCATGATCGGTGAAAGCGCCAAATAAGCGTCGGGGTTTTCCCATGGGTCTTCACGGATCCAATGACGTCGAACAACCTGTGCGATGTCAGCGGAAAGGGCCATGGTCATCCAATTGATAACCGGCTTGACGCTCGCAGCCGCGGCAAAGCGGTCGGTCTTGCCAACGATCCAAGCGGTCAGAATTCCTCCGCCTGATCCGCCGGTGACAAATAGCCGGTCGGCACTGACATAATTTCGCTCAATCAACACATCAGTCACGGTCATCAGGTCTTCGTAATCGAAGCCAGGATAGGCTTTGTCGATCGCCATTGCGAAGTCTGCCCCATAGCCGGTTGATCCGCGTGGATTGATGTACACGGTCACATAACCTTCAGCGGCAAAGCGCTGAATTTCACTGGCAAAGTAAGGCCCGTACATGGCAAACGGCCCGCCATGAATTTCCATCAACATTGGAGCGGTGCCATCGGCTTCGAATCCGGGTGGCAAAGCGATCCATGCTTCAATCTCAATTCCGTCATGACGAGACGGGACTTGGATTTCTTCAATCGTCGCCATGTCGAGATGGTCCAGCACATCCGAGTTGAGGTCGGTCAAAATTCGATCGTTCACGCGCGATCCAGTCACAGCGATTTCAGCCGGACGGTCCGGCGAGCCTGCCGTATAGGCAATGACGGGGCGACGCGTATCTGAAACCGAATAGGAGCCGCTGGCATAGGGTCGACCGATCGCCGTGCCGCCAACATTGGTGACAAGCGTTTCGACTTCTCCCGACATTGAGATTGACACCAAATCAATGACGCCAGCATTCTCGATTTGTGAGATCAGGCTGCGTCCGTTCGGATGCCAGGTCAGAGGGCCGAAAGAGCGATCAAACTCTGCCGCGAGTTCGGTTGGCTCTGAGCCATCGGCATTCATGACGTACAGGTCGATCTGTTGGTATGATCTCACCAAGTCATCAAAGCCGAGATAGGCGATTTTTGAGCCGTCTGGCGATACGATGGGAGCTGTGTCAGGACCGTCTCGTGAGGTCAGCGCCGTGCGCGACAAGTCGGCTAAGCTGACGGCGTAGATTTCGCTCTCGATCGGGTCAAGATCACGATCCTCAGCGTCATTCCCAACCACAAGCAAGGTCTCATTTCCTAGCCAAGTCGGAGATCCGAAATCAGCTTCGCCCGATGTGATTTGGCGGGGCGTGCCGCCATTCACGGGCAAAGTATAGACGTGCGTCGCGCCTTCTTTCAGATATCCGCGCCCGTCAAAGCGAAATTGCAAATCGTCAAATACCCGCACCGGCGGTGACCACTCTGCCCCCTCAGGTGCAGCCGGCGGCTTTGCAAAACTCGGGGTCTCGCCCGGCGTGAACATTGTGAACGCGATATGGCTGCCATCCGGTGACCAAGTCGCACTGCCCGGACCGGAGCTAAATTGGGCCAGTGACACGGATCGATCAGAGTCGAAATAGTAGAGCCTGAGATCTGGTTTGCCATTGGTCGAGGTTGAGTAAAGGAGTTTGGTGCCATCCGGTGACCAACGCGGCGCGCCAGCTGAGGCGCCGCCAGTGATCAAAGGTCGATGCGCGCCGGAGGCGACATCTATCGTCCAGATATCACCGCGATCTTGATCTTTGAGCTTATCCATAGAGCGGCGGACATAGACAATCGTCTCGCCATCCGGAGAGATTCGCGGGTCCGATGCGTATTCAATGTCAAAGACGCGCTCGGCGGTAAATTTGCGGTTCGATGTGTCGCCATGGCCGTCTGCGAGTGCGGGTGAGGCGAGCAGCCCCGTTGCTATGAGTGGTCCCAATACTTGCTTGAATCTCAAGTCGCTCTCCGTTGGTTTTCTTTGTCGAAAGGGGTAGAGCTTTAATCTCTGCCAATCAACGCCTTTCCCTTGCCACAAGATGTGATTACGATGTCCAGATGACCTTAATGACCCATCCCGGTGCAGGGTGGTCAGTGCGTCATTGGAGACGTGAAGACTACCCGCAAATAGAAGCGATCTTTCGCGATTGCTTAAAAGCGTTTCCTTGGCGCGGCCAAGAACGTGATGAGGTCATTCGCTTGCGACAAAGCCTCTCCGCGAATGTTGCCTTCGTAGCCGAGGAGAAACGTGCTGGCGTGATTGGCTTTCTCACCTTGGAGCAAGGCAAAGCCTATGTGCCGCACGTTTTTGTCGATCAGGATTGGCGGTTTTGCGGCGTCGGTAGCGGTCTACTGAAAGTGGCGCGACAATTCGTGGGGCGGCCCTTGCAGCTTGATGTCGATGTACAAAACACAGCTGCCATTGAGGCGTATATGGTTCTTGGGTGGCGCGAACGCACAAAAGTGGGGCGTGGCCGACAGGAACAAGTGCGGCTGATCGGTCCCTGACGCGGGTCTGCAAGTTCTCCTTCGCGGATGTCGCCGTCCTTGATATACCTAACACCATAAGGCCGAAAAACAGGCTATTGGAGGTGCGACATGGGACTGCTTTGGTGGATATTTCCAGCGCTCGCGGGTGTGGTTGGATTGCTCTTTAGCTTTGCTGGGCTTGGGCGCTTGATGAAACTACGGCTTGCGGCAGGCGGTTTACGCTTCCTATTTGGTATTGGTCTATTAGGGGCGGCTGGGATTGGCACGTTCGTGGGGTTAAATCTGCAGACCTATAAAGCGCTCACAAAAGAGCGTGATGTTGCAGAAATCGCGTTCGCGCAAGATGACCGTGCCGAAGACACTTATACGCTCACCATGACGCTCCCGAGCGGCGATGTGATCCGCCAAGAGGGGTTTGTGGGCGATGAGTTTCAAGTCAGCGCGCAAGTCATCCGCTTCTCTCCGATGAAACAAATGCTCGGCTATGACAGTCTGTATCGTCTCGACTATATTGAGAGCCGCTATGCTCGCCGGTT
Source organism: Pseudomonadota bacterium (assembly GCA_039820085.1). GTDB lineage: Bacteria > Pseudomonadota > Alphaproteobacteria > Caulobacterales > Hyphomonadaceae > Henriciella. Next base: position 1,232 of record JBCBQS010000049.1, on the reverse strand, counting down.
CCGGTCAACGGAACTCAGCCAAGCGACATCTTATGGGCGTCGGGTGAGCGATGACGGCAAAATTGAATTGTTCGATCAAGAGCTTGGTATCGATGTCTATGGCGCGCTGGCGAATTATGGCGAGGAAGCCGAAGTGGACGAAATTCTCAACGAAGATGCCTCTTCGGATGCTGGATCGTCTCTCTTTTCCGCCGGTATGGTGACGTCGAAAAACAGTGGCGGCTCAGCCCCGTTTGGTTCGGCCGTCTATTTCCCAATGGGCGATAAGCTGCAATATCGCGTACGGATCACACAAAATGCGCTCGTGGTTGAACCGATGGACGGTCAAACACGTCGGCGTATGGAGGCGCAAAACTAGGCATGTTTGGATTATGGGACCGCTATGTTCTTCCGCCGCTGATTTCTTGTGCATGCGCGTCTAAGCCATTCATGAAACAGCGTGGAAAGATCCTGCCAGAGGCCGAAGGAACAGTGCTTGAAGTGGGCTGTGGGTGCGGCACCAATTTCAGCTTCTATGACCAAACCAAAGTGACCCATTTGCATGCGGTTGAGCCAGCTGAAGGGATGATCAAACGCGCGCGCGACGAATGGGCGGCAAGCCCTCGTTCAATCGATTGTGATTTTCATATGTGCGGCGCAGAAGTGCTTCCGATAGACGATAAAAGCGTTGATACGGCCGTGGTCACGTTCGTTTTGTGTACCATTCCTGATTGGCAGAGTTCGCTCAATGAAATCCGCCGCGTATTGAAACCGAACGGCAAGATCCTTTTCTCCGAGCATGGGCTCGCGCCAGACGAAAGCGTCGCCAAATGGCAGCATCGAATCGAACCCGTTTGGAAACGACTCGCAGGTGGATGCCATTTAACGCGAGATACGAAACATATGCTCGAATCGACAGGCTATGCAGTGGATCGGCACGAGACCATGTATCTACCAAGCACGCCCAAAATTGCTGGCTATGCCTCTTGGGGGCAGGCGCGTGTCGCTTAGATCGCGGCGGCCACCCCACCTTCCATTTTTGACCGGCACGCCGACTTTTGCGCCCGACCTCAATCCTATCCCCGTATCGGAATGGCTCAGCCCAGACCGAGAGGCCGAGACGTGGCTGCGTGACAAAAACCTCATTCTGAAAATGGTGCGCGCCGATGTCGTTGGCGGGGACTTGAACGGCGCAGCTGCAGAAGAACTCCTAGCGCTGATGGTCAAAGAGCTGGGTGCAGTGCCCGACCAAA
>JBCBQS010000048.1:0-14809 GCA_039820085.1 Pseudomonadota bacterium | reverse complement strand
GTATGGCGTCACGACAAGCGCGCCTGTTGTCGACTGGGAAAAAGTCAAAGCCCATGTGCGCAAAGCGATTGATACAATTGCCCCAATCGACAACAGGCGCGCTTGTCGTGACGCCATACTTTTCACCTTCACGGGCGGTTTGGGCGTACTTGGCTGTGGTCAGCAAGGCTTTCGATGGCACGCAGCCATAATTGAGGCAGTCGCCGCCCATTTCGGCTTTCTCATAGAGCACAACATTAAGGCCAAGCATCGCGGCGCCTGCCGCAGCCGATAAGCCACCTGACCCACCGCCAATCACGATTAGATCGGCTTTGAGTTTTCGTTTCTGGCCCGTTTCCGATGGAGCTTGTGTCATTGTTTGTGTGTCCAAAGTCTCAGTTTCAGCGACGCGTGGTGTTGGTGCGAGTGTGTCCGACATCTATGCCTCCACGGCTTCGGTCTTGCGACCGGTGAGTTTTTTGTAAGCGACCGGGATCAGCGATACGACGCCGAGCGCGATAAAGGCGGGCAAGAAGTTCGCTGCCAAACTGCCAATATCGACTTCGCCGCCTTCCAAGAGCGTGCCTTTGATGGCGGCGCCAATCCACGTATAGGCCAGAGTTCCCGGAATGATCCCAAAAAACGTCGTGATCAGATAGTCGCGGTACTTTGCGCCAAGGAGGCCCGGCGCGATGTTGACCACAGCGAACGGGAAAATCGGAATGAGGCGCAGTGCAAACATGTAAGACAATGCGTTCTCATTGAAGCCCTTCTCCATCTTCTCCAGAAACGGGCCAGCGATCTGCCGCAAGACGCTGCCGAGCGAAGTCTTGGCCGCAAAGAAGAGGATAGATGCGCCGAGGGTCGCGCCAATCAGAGTTGCTGGCGTACCAATGTAGAGGCCGAACAGAAAACCACCGGCAATCGTCAATACACCGCCCGGAATAATGAACGTCGTCGCCGCAGCATAAACCAAGATATAAAGGCCAAAGACCAGCAAGAGATTGTTTTTGACCAACTCATCGAGCCAAACCGCATTTTCCGACAGGCTCTCCAGGGTGAGAAATTGATGCCACCCCTGCGAAATGGCCAAAGCCAGTCCAGCAACGATCACGTAAACCGGCCAGAGTTTGATCCAGATTGGGCTTTGTTTCTTTTCGACCGTGTCTGTCATGGCCTTCATCCTTCTTGTGCGGGAGACGCCTATTCGACGTCGTTCAAATCCCAGTCGTATTCGTGTTTGGTAATTCTTCTCTTAGCTTCGATCTGAGTTGCGAGCTCTGGCTCAGCAAACTCGAGCAAGTGATCGATAACGCCCTCATTGGAGCCGCCAAAGTCTTCGCGGAACCATTTATAGATGGTCGAGACCTGCAATGTCCCGTTTGGCCGAATGGTGACGCCGCGTGGATCGTTCACATAGGCCCGCGCCGCGCGGTTGAGATCTTCATCCAAGGTTTCGCCAAACCAGGCTTGGGTCTGCAAATTGGGACAGCTATAAGCAGCGCAATTCACCGCATAGTGGACACGCGGATCATCCCATTCGACCCGTAAGATCTCGTGCTCGATGGCATCCAAGCTGAGTTTCTCACCATTGATCTGTGTGAACACCCGCTTCCAAGGCCCGAAAACATAGCCAGAGCGGATCGATTTGGTCGGATACCGGCCAACAATGTATTGAACCGTCAGCGCATTATAGATGTTGGAATAGGCAGCAAATTGCTCATTCTCATCCAGTGTTTCTACATCAAAACTCGAAAAGCTCTCCAGGTAAGCATCGAGCTTCGCCGCATCCGCTGTGTTCGCCTTTAGACCGCCATAGTCGAACCGGTTCACGCCATCGGCGCCTTCAACGACATAAGTGCCAAGCAGCTCATTCCAGGCTTGGTGCAAATCGGTGTCGTCAGCCGCAGCGGTTCCAGCAGCAAGTGTCATCGCGAAAGCTCCAGCAGTGAACAATGTCCGTAACATAGATTTGGCGTCCCTTTTGCAAAATTTGTTCGTCGCCGATATACGAAGGGCGCTGATCACATGCACGTCACAGTCTGGTCCCGAACGATCACTGATGCGTGAGCATGTGGAGACCCGTAAAAAGCGGTCAGTTCGCCTGCGGGAATTCTCTTGACCTTCCCGGCCTGCGCACGTAATAGCCGCGCTTTCGAGTTTAACCCTGAGATTTGAGGCGAGACGCCGATGAAACGCACATTTCAGCCAAGCCGTCTGAAGCGCGCCCGTACGCATGGCTTCCGGTCCCGTATGGCAACGAAGAATGGCCGTAAGGTCCTAGCCCGCCGCCGTGCAAAAGGCCGCAAGGTTCTGTCTGCTTAAAGACGGAGCCGCCGGGGACCTAATCCCATGGCACAATCAAACACATCCGAAACTGGGGTCGTTCGTCTAAAGACACGGCCCCAGTTTCTTTTTGTCCGCGGGGGTCGCTCAGAGCGGCGCAAGTCGCTGGTCGTCCAAGCGCGGGCCCGCGCCAACAGCCAGCATATTGGCGTCGGCTACACAGCCACCAAGAAAATTGGCAATGCCGTCACCCGTAACCGTGCAAAAAGGCGCTTGCGCGAGGCGGCGAAACACTTGCTCCCTCTTCACGGCAGGGTCGGGACTGACTATGTGTTCATAGCCCGAATGGACTCTGCGACGATTGGCTGGCAGCGCCTGCTTGACGATATGGAAAGCGCGCTGATAAGCCTCGCCGATCAAAACCTAGCGGGGACAGGTTCAACCTGATCCCCCTTTTTATATCAGGATGCGCATCGCCAATGTTGCCCAATCAACAAAACGGTATGGACCCGCAGGATCAGCGAAACTTCATTATCGCCATGGCGCTGATGATTGTTTTCGTTTTTGGCTATCAGTTCTTCGTCCTCGAACCGCAAGCCAAACGCGCCAATGAAGCACGTGAAGCCGCGCAAGCCGAAGCTGAGCTAGAAGCACCGCTTGAAGTCGGCGAACCGCTTGAAGAGGTGATCACGACCGTCGAGGATGCATTGGTCGAGACTGATCGCGTTACGTTTGATGCTGATCGCGTCGATGGGTCTATCAATCTAACCGGCGCGGTGATTGATGACCTCAATTTGAAGGACCATTTTCGCACCGTCGAAAAGAGCGAAGAATTGCGTTTGTTGCGCCCGGCCAATGCGCCAAGCGGCTATACGGTCGGATGGAATTGGTTTGATGGCCGCACCCCAATCGCAGGCTATCGCGACACATGGTCGACCGCTGAATCGGCGTTTGGCGACGATGATACCGCGACCCTGGTCCTTGAGAAAGACGGCCTGAGATTCGAGCGCACGATCAGTGTCGATGAGAATTATATGTTCACATTCGCGGACTCGATCACCAATCTCGGCGCCGAGACCCGAACCCTGATCCCGATCGGCACCGTCCGCCGTTATGGGCCTTGGAAAGAGTTTTTGGATGTCACCGATCCCGGCTCGTCGCGCAAAACCGGTTTTGCTCACCAAGGCTTGATGGGCAGTTTTGATAGCGCGCTGACCTGGCGCAATTATAGCAACCTGTTCAAAGGCCGCGGCATCAAAAAGTCAGAAGACGGCATTCGGATTGCCGAGACCGGTGGTTGGCTCGGTCTGACCGATATGTACTGGATGGCCGCGCTCGTCCCAGAGCAAGGCGAAGGCTATCGCGCCCGCGTGCGAAATCTTGAGAACCATCTCGAAGTGCTTGTGCAAGCCTCCTCCATGGAGCTCGCACCCGGCGAAACCAAGTCGATGGCCAACCAGATCTTTGCGGGCGCCAAAGAGTATGATGTGGTCAACGCCTATCAAGAAGCGGGCATCCCGCGCTTCAGCGATGCCATCGATTGGGGCAACATTCTGTATTACGGAACCAAGCCACTCTTCTTTGTCTTGAATTGGCTCCAAGGCATGGTTGGTTCATTCGGCTGGGCGATTATCGCGCTCGTGGTCTTGGTCAAGCTTCCGCTCGTGCCGCTCTACAATCAAAGCTATAAGTCGATGGCCAAGATGAAAAAGCTGGCCGAGCCGATGAAAGAGATTTCCGAGCGCTTCAAAGCCGACCCTCAGCGCCGCCAGCAAGAGATTATGAAGCTCTATCAGCGCGAAAAAGCCAACCCGCTGGCCGGCTGTGTCCCGATCTTGCTGACCATCCCGGTCTTCGTTGCGCTCTATAAGACGCTCTATGTGACGATCGAAATGCGCCACACCGAATTCTGGTTCATCAATGACCTCTCAGCGCCTGATCCAACTGCGATTGGCAACCTGTTCGGGCTTCTGCCTTGGGCCGCTGCCGACGTGAAAGCCATTCCAATCTTAGGCTTTATTATTGGGATCGGGATCCTGCCAATCCTCTATGGGGTCACAATGGCTGGTATTCAGGCACTCTCTCCGCCGCCGCCAGACCCCACCCAACGCACCATTATGATGGCGCTGCCATTTGTGTTTATGTTCGTCTTTGGCGGTTTTGCAGCGGGTCTTGTCCTGTACTGGGTTTGGTCAAACATCCTGTCGCTGTGTCAGCAATACTTCATTATGCGGCGAAACGGTGTTGAGACGGAGCTTGATAAGCTGATCAAGCGATTATTGGGGCTCGGCTCCTCCACCCCGGCAGAATAAGATGTCAAACATGCCGGGCTTTTCTGACGAAGCGCTCGAAGCGGGTCGAAAACTGTGCATGGGCTCGGTTGAGTTTGTGCTCGGTGCAGCGAGTTTGGCCCAGCTTCCAGAAGGCAATCGTCCCGAAATTGCGTTTGCAGGCCGTTCAAATGTCGGCAAATCATCGCTAATCAATGCCGTTCTGAACCGCAAAAACCTGGCGCGCTCTTCCGCCGAACCTGGCAAGACGCGCGAGCTCAATTATTTCGATGTCGGCGAAGGCAAACTCTGGCTCGTCGACTTGCCAGGATTTGGCTATGCGAAAGTCTCACGCGAACAGCAGGCCAAGTGGGTCCAGCTCACCAAACGCTATTTGCGCGGGCGGGTTAACTTGCGCCGCGTGTTTCTCTTGGTCGATAGCCGCCGCGGCCTGATGGATACCGATCGCGAGACAATGGACATGCTCAATGCGGCGGCGGTGACCTATCAAATCGTGCTGACCAAAGCGGATAAGATCAAAAAGACGGCGCTCGACGCTGAAACCGCCAGAGTTCAAACGCTCTTAAAAAAGCAACCTGCGGCCCATCCAATTGTGCGTGTCACCTCTTCGGAAAAAGGCTATGGGATAGAAGACCTGCGTGCAGAAATCGGTCAACTCGTGGAGGCCTAATTGTCACTTCAGATCCGTCCAGCCAATCTAGAAACGCCAGAGTTTCACGCCCTTATCGAAACCCATGCCGAATTGATGCTCAGCCTTTCGCCACCTGGAAGCTGTCACTTTTTGCCGATGGACGGCTTGCGTGACCCAGCCGTCACCGTATGGGAAATGCGCGATGGCGATCGATTGGTGGGCTGCGGGGGTCTGAAAGAACTCTCCGAAACCGATGGCGAAGTGAAATCCATGCACACGCTGCAATCCGAGCGCGGACGCGGTCTCGGGCGCAAAATGCTGGAACATGTTCTGGCCGAGGCCCGCGCGCGCAACTATCAGCGGATAAGCCTCGAAACCGGCAGCATGGATGGCTTCGCCCCGTCCCGCCAGCTCTATCAAAGCCGTGGATTTGAGATCTGCCCGCCCTTCGGCGACTATGTCGAGGACCCGCACAGCGTGTTTATGACGCTCCGCCTTTAAAAGGCTTTTGTTCAACGCGCGAAACAGGCTAAGAGCCTGCGCCATGACTGATGCACCGCACGCGCCTGCGCAATTGACCGTTGAGACACTGTCTGAGGCCTTGCCTTACATTCAGCGCTATGCCGGGCGAACCATCGTGATCAAATATGGCGGTCACGCCATGGTGGACGAGGCACTTTCTGAAGCGTTTGCGCGCGATGTTGTCCTGCTCAAGCATCTTGGCGCCAATCCGGTCGTCGTCCATGGCGGCGGTCCGCAAATCGCCAAACTGCTGGATCGTCTCGGCATTCAATCAGAGTTTCGCGACGGTCTGCGCGTCACAGATGATGCGACAATGGAAGCGGTCGAAATGGTGCTGTCCGGGCCGATCAACAAATCCATCGTCCGCGCCATCAACGCAGCCGGCGGGAAAGCGGTTGGACTCTCAGGCTCAGATGGCGATTTGATGCGGGTGACCAAAGCGACGCGCACCGCCCGCGATGAGACCAGCGAAATCGAAAAGGTCGTTGATCTTGGCTATGTTGGCGAACCTGACAAAATTGACATCTCGGTCCTCAACGCGCTGATGGAGAGCGAAAAAGCGATCATCCCGGTCATTGCGCCTGTCGGCGTTGGCGAAGATGATCGCCGGTATAATGTCAACGCAGACACCGCCGCGGGCGCGATCGCAGCGGCGCTACAGGCCAAACGGCTGCTCTTATTGACAGATGTTTCGGGCGTGCTGGACAAGGAGGGGAGCCTCTTACGCGACATCCGCCGCGACCGCGTTGAAGGATTGATGGCCGACGGCACAATAACAGGCGGAATGATTCCAAAACTTGAAACCGCAGCAAAAGCGGTCAACATGGGTGTTGGCGGGGCGGTGATATTAGACGGGCGTGCACGGCATGCCCTCCTTATGGAGCTGTTCACAGAGCATGGCGCAGGTACCATTGTTTATTAAATCGACCCTCGCAATTTTCGCACTCGTATTAACCTTGGGTTTACCCATGAAAGCGGCGGCCCAGGCCAATTCTGGCTGGGAAGTCTGCAATGAGACAAGCTATATTATCGAAGCTGCCACCGGCCGCTATGAAGGTCAGGGCGTCGTTGTCGAGGGATGGACCCGCCTGCGCCCAGGATCGTGCGACCGCGTGATTGAAGGCACGCTGCGGCCCGGCATACACTATCTCTTTGGTCGGTCCTCTACTGCGCATCGCGGCGGCCGCAAAGTCTGGGCGGGCACCAGCCTTCTTTGCATCGATCCAACCGGCAGTTTCGCTGTCGAAAATATCCCTGACTGCACTGTGATGGGCCTTGAAGCCCGTGAATTTCGTCCGGTCTTGATCGAAGATGCAAATCGCTGGCGCACCAGTTTCACCGAGACCGAAAAACGGACTCTCGAACAGGCGAGCGCGGCAGGCGTGCAAAGACTGCTCGATAATGCGGGCGTTTATGCGGGTCGAATTGACGGCTTTCTGGGCCGCAAAACCCGCGCAGCGATTGGGGATTTCCTGCAATCAAAGGACCTCGACGCGGATACATCTGACGCGGATCTCATGGATATTCTTGAGCAAACCGCGATCGAACGGGCGCGCAATGTCGGGCTGACCTTTTGCAACCGAACGGATAAACGCATTTGGAGCGCCATGGCACGGCGGCGCGGAGAAGGCTGGGAAAGCCGAGGCTGGTGGCTCTTAGAGGCCGGCGGCTGCGCCCGCGTCATAGATGAACCTCTTCTGCAAGCTGGCTTATTTGCCTATGCCGAAATGGAAATGGGAGACGGCGAAATCCGCACGCTGACCCGAGGCAGCGACCAGTTTTGCGTGTCGAAAGCCAAATTTGCCATCACCGGGCGAGAAGCGTGCGAGGAAGCGGCCTATCGCTCGGGTCTGTTCGTCGCAACACCGGCCCCGGTCAATCGCCGTCTCGTGTTTGAGTTCTTCGAACGAGACTTCGGAGATCCGGTTGATGCCAGCTGACACGGAGCGCTCACCGAGCGTTCTTCAAGATCGGTGCATCTGGGTGTTCGATCTCGACAACACGCTGTATCCGGCTGAATGCGATCTGTTCGCTGAAATTGATCAACGGATGACCGATTTCGTTGCACGGTTTCTGAGACTGCCTCGCGATGAGGCCCGAGCCGTTCAAAAACAGTATTATGCCGAGCACGGGACGACATTGAATGGACTGATGTCGATGCATGGCATGCCGCCAGATGAGTTTTTGGCGCACGTCCACGAGATTGACCTGTCACCTTTGCCAAAAACACCGGACCTGGCATCGGCAATCGCCGCGCTGCCGGGGCATAAATATGTCTACACCAATGGCTCTCGTGGCCATGCGACGCGCGTCACTGACTATATGGGACTAGGCGATGTCTTTGATGGACAGTTCGCCATTGAAGACAGCCAATTCGTCCCAAAGCCCAATCTAGCCTCCTACCAAGCGTTTTTAGAGCAGTTCGATCTCGACGCGTCGCAGGCTGTTTTCTTCGAAGACATGGCCCGAAATCTCTTGCCAGCGAAGGAAATGGGCTTTGCGACTGTGCTGGTCCAATCGGATAAGGATTGGAGCCATGAGCCTGCGGCAGCACGCCCAGCTGGAATAGGGGATGACCTGCCCCCACATATCGACTATGTCACCCGCGATCTGACGCAGTTCGTGCGCGCAGTCGTCCAATAATCGCTCAGAAAGACGAGTTTTAATATGCCTGATCGCTTAGCCGCCCTGATTAATGCTGCCTGGGAAGACCGTGCAGATCTAAATGTGGAGACACAGGGTGAGATCCGAGAGGCCGTCGATGCCTCATTGTCCTTGCTTGATAGCGGTGAAGTGCGCGTCGCAAACCCAGATGGGCAAGGCGGTTGGAGCGTCAATGAATGGCTGAAAAAGGCGGTTCTTTTATCGTTTCGATTGAACCCCAATGTGATTATGGATGGGGGTCCAGGCCATCGCGGCACGTGGTGGGACAAGGTGCCAAGCAAGTTTGAAGGCTGGGGCGCGTCTGAATTCGAAGCCGCAGGCTTTCGCGCCGTGCCTCCGGCAACTGTGCGCCGCGGATCGTATATCGCGCCTGGCGCGGTCCTGATGCCGTCCTTTGTGAACATTGGCGCTTATGTCGATAGCGGCACGATGGTCGACACATGGGCGACGGTCGGCTCGTGCGCGCAAATTGGGAAGAATGTCCACATTTCAGGCGGCGCCGGCATTGGCGGCGTTCTGGAGCCGCTACAGGCAAGCCCGGTAATCATCGAAGACAATTGCTTTATTGGCGCCCGTGCTGAGGTCGCCGAGGGCGTGATTGTCCGCGAAGGGTCTGTCTTAGCCATGGGGGTTTTCCTGTCGCAATCGACGAAAATTGTGGACAGGCAGACCGGCGAAATTCGCTTTGGTGAGGTCCCACCCTATTCGGTTGTGGTTCCGGGCGCGCTGCCAGGTCAAAATGGCGGACCGGCGCTCGCTGCGGCCATTATTATCAAAACGGTCGATGAGCGCACACGCTCAAAAACCGGGATCAATGAATTGCTGCGCGATTAGCGCCACCGAAATGACGAAATCCTCATTGCGACTCTGGTTGCGTCAAACGCATATTTGACGGATTGTTGGGCTGGGGGGCTCGCATTGACGAAATTGCTCGTTATACTGGGCATCTAATAAGCGGGGTTTTCCGTGACGATACAAATTGCAGGACGACACTTAGATGTTGGAGATGCACTCAGAGAACGCATCTCAGATGGCCTAGAGGCTGCTGTTACCAAATATTTTGATCGAAGTTTCGATGCCAATGTCACGGTCGAAAAGCGCGGACATGAAGTGCTGACCGATTGCAATGTGCATCTCCCTTCGGGAATCGTTTTGCAATCCTCTGGCAGCGCCAGTGATCCCTACGCCTCGCTTGAAGATTCGCTTGAAAAGATGGAAAAACGGGTGCGGCGGTATCATCGCCGCTTGAAAGACCATCACAAGCGTTCACCGCTGCCCAGCGAGCCAGCAAATGCGTTTATTATCAAGGGGTCCGACGAGGACACGCTTGAAGATAAAGGGGACGCACCCCTGATTGTCGCGGAGTCGGCGTCAGATGTGAAAACCATGTCAGTTTCAGAAGCTGTGATGCAGCTGGAACTGTCAGACACCCCTGCCGTTTTGTTTCGAAATGTGAAACACAGCGGCCTGAATATGGTGTACCGCCGAGCGGATGGAAATATTGGCTGGGTGGATCCAGCCGGACATTCAGCCGCCGACTGAACCTATAGGTCAGAAACGTATGACAAATGATCTTTCAAACCTCCTCCAGGAGGGCGTTATCCTTGGTCCGCAATCGAGCGAGACCCGCAAACAGATTCTGGGCGTCTTAGCGAATGCTATGGGCGACAAACACGACATTGATGGCCGCGATATTTTTGACGCGGTGATTGAGCGCGAAAACCTCGGATCGACCAGTGTCGGCGAAGGCGTCGCGATCCCGCATGCACGGGTTCCGGGTTTGAGCGCGCCGGTCGGGGCGTTTGTACGCTTGCATGAAGGCGTTGACTTCGATGCGATTGATGGACGTCCATGTGATCTGATTTTCATGCTTCTGGCCCCAAACGCAGCCGGTGCCGACCATTTGCGGGCGCTTGCTCAAGTCAGCCGCGCCTTCCGCAATGCGGAGTTCCGCGAGGCGTTGCGGCAAGCCAAAGACCATGACGAGCTGACCGCAATCGTCTGTCCTCAAATCGAGACTGTCTCAGCCGCTTAAACAGATCGTGATTGGCCAGGTCTCGGCCAAGGCATATATCTCCCTACAGATTTTTGGGAGAATCGACACAATGAAAATCAAACTTAGCCTGCTTGCGACGGCTATGCTCACGAGCCCTATGGCGCTTGCGCATGGACCGCACATTCCTCTCACGCACCAAGCGCAACCGACGCCGATTACAACCACCGATCTCGGCGACGGGTTATACATGCTGCAAGGGCGTGGCGGAAACATTGGCGTCTTAGCCGGCGATGACGGTGTCTTTGTCATTGATAGCCAATATGCCGACATGGCGCCTGGTATTTTGAGCGCGATCGATGAAATCGCCGGTGAGGCGCCGCGCTATCTGCTGAATACGCACTGGCATGGCGACCATACTGGCGGCAACGCAATCATCGGCGCGACCGGGACAACCATCATCGCGCATCAAGGCGTTCGCGACCGAGTGACTGTCGACGTCACACGCGACTTTTTTGGCCAAGAGGCCACAACCCCTGCATCGCCGCCAGACGCTTGGCCGGTGATCACCTTCAATGATGAAATGACGCTCTACCTCAACGGTCAAACGGTGCGTCTCATTCACACGCCAAGGGCGCATACGGACGGCGATACGTTCGTATATTTCGAAGAAGCGGATGTTCTGCACACAGGCGACCTCATGTTCAGCGGTTTGTTCCCATTTGTCGACATCACGTCAGGGGGCAGCTTTCTCGGCTTCACCGCTGCGTCGCGGCAAATGGCAGATCTTGCGACTGCAGAGACCCGGATTATCCCGGGCCACGGCCCGTTGTCGACCGAGGCCGATATCGAGGCGGTTGTAGACATGCTAGAAGGCACGATGGCGGCCGTTCAGGCTGAGATTGATCTCGGCAAGGACATCGAGGCCGTGTTGGACGCGGCGCCTTTGACCCCATGGGTCGAAGATTGGGCCTGGGGCTTTATCGATGAAGCCCGCTTTACGCGTCTGATCTTTTCAGATCTTTCAAGCGATAGCGGCTCTTAGATTAGTCGGGGGCGATAAAGCTCCGATCCTATTCTCCAGGGCGGTTCTCGACCAATCGAGGATCGCCCGCCGGAATAATCACTTCTTCTTCTACGGTGCTCCATTCGACTTCGGTCATGAATTCGCGAACGTCTTCAATCGATTGCGCAGCGTGTTCTTCCTGCGGCAGGTGACCGATATTCTCGTAGATGATGAGCTGCGCGCCGTCGATCGTATCGGCGAATTTTTGCGCGCCGGACACCGGCACCAAATTATCATCTCGGCCCCACATGACCAAAGTTGGGACTTGGATGGTCGACATCGTTTCAGGCGTCGCTTGAACGCGCTCGCCTGCCATAATGGCCAGCAATGTCTCGCGGTGCCCTGGCGCACGTGACAACGCGACATAGCGTTCAACCAGCTCGTCGGTCACGAAGGTTGGGTCCGTATACGAGGACTCAAGCCCGGACCGGGTAAATGACGTCATATCCAGGTCTTTCATGACCATCCGCGCCAACGGGTTCGACAAGAGCGTGAAAATAAACGGAGAATCTTCGCCTTCGCCCTCTTCGTCCGGCCAGCCGGAGGCCGCGACGAGGATCAGGCCATCAAGGGTCTCAGGATATTTGAGTGCATAAGACCAGGCGGTGTTTCCACCCATGGAATTGCCCGCGAGCGTGAACGTGTCGACGCCCAAATCCTGCGTCACTTCGTGAATCACATCTGCAAAGCGTTCAATCTTTGCTGCGCTTGGGTCTTCGGCCCGCGTCAGACCATGCCCTGGCAGATCGAGCGTGATCACGCGATAATCGAGCTCTAAATCGGTCTTCCAAGCCTCCCAAGTGTGCAGCGAGGCGGAGAAGCCGTGCACGAGCACCATAGCGGCCCGATCCTGAGGCCCCGTATCAGTGAAATGGACTTTCAGGCCATCATCAAGCGTCATGAATTGGGTGTCGGGAACCGAGTAAATCGTCTCTAGCGTATCATACGGAATATCGGCTCGACGAAGTGCGAGCCAGCCAGCTGCCAAGACCGCAACGATGGTGAGTAAGACAGCAAGCGTTCTGCGCATAATCTTTGTACTCCACTTCGCCCCCGTGTCGTAAAACCGTCAAACTTTAACCCTGTCAAAGGAAAGATTCAGGCGCCGCAGACCGGACAATCCGGGTTCGGACGAAGTTTGAGAACCCGCGACTCGCCGCTAAGCCCGTCAATTATAAGCAACTGGCCAATCAGTGACTTTCCTGCACCGGTGATAAGTTTTATCGCCTCAAGCGCCATGCGCGTACCGACCATGCCGGTTAAGGCGCCGACAACGCCGACCTCGTCGCAGGCTTCAGCTTCTGGCGGTGTCTCGGGCACAAAGCACTGATAGCACGGCGCGTTTGCCTCAATGCCGGACGCATAAACCGAAACCTGGCCGCTCCATTGGCTGGCTGCGCCCGAGACCAGATATCGACCTGCCGTGTGCGCGAACCGGTTCAGGGCGAACCGGGCGTCGAAATTGTCGGTGGCATCGATCAAGATGCCTCCAGCTGGGGCCGACCCCGCTGTGAAACGCTCCGTTCGCGCTTGCACGTCAATGTCTGGATTGAGCGCAATCATACGGTCAGCCAGCAGGACCGCTTTCGCCTGGCCGATATCCGCATCTCGAAACTGAACCTGTCTTTGCAGGTTCGACCGGTCGACCGTATCGTCGTCCCACAGTTCGATTGTTCCGACACCGGCCGCAGCGAGGTAAAGCGCGCATGGCCCACCAAGCGCCCCTGCCCCAATGATCGACACATGTGCCTGACCCAGCTTTTTCACGCCGGGTCCGCCAATATCTTTGAGCAAGATATGGCGTTTGTGTCGTTCAAGATGGCTGTTCACGGACTCCATGCGCCTTCATTAGAGCCAATCCAATTCGCTGACGAGAGCATTCGGGCATTGAAACCACGCCCAGCTGATCGTTGAGACGCTGGGAGATTGATTTAGTGATCGCTCTCTTGATTGATTGCGGCATGAGGACCTGGAAAGGACGACACAGATGCCCTGGAAACTCTTTCTGATCGCTGCAGCGTGCGTCGGCGGGCTTAGCTTCGCTGCACATGCGGATGCCCTCAATGCCTGCAAAGGGACTTCAAACACATGCAAAACGGTGCATATCGTCAATGGCTCATTCGCCACCGTCGTCGGCGTTGATGTCCGAGAGACCCGGCGCAACGGAAACGCAGGCTGCCGATACAAAACCTGGCATATCAAGCGGAACCTAGCCGGGCTTGGCGGACGCTATGACGTGCAGCTCAACCCGGACTGTCGTTATGAAATCAAATTTTATGTCACGGATGATTGCAGTGGAAACAAAAAAGGGCAGCTGACTTCTAAGGAATTGAAGGATGGCACCAATCGATTCCGTTTGCGTGGCGGTTGCGGATCACTCAAAACCGGCAAGCGAACAGGATCAGAAAGCAAGTCAGCCGCCTCTGACTCCTCTCGCTGAACACCATCTAACAAATTTCGTCATATCAGCGACTTATTTCATCAAAGGCCTGCCACAAATCCTTACTAAAAGGTTAACAACGGATTAGGGTTCCTTTTGGGAGGATGGCTGATGAACGACCAAACGGCGAGCACAACCGGTGCGCTGACCGATCAGGACATTGTCGACCTCACACGTCGACCCAGCGACCCATATAATGAAGTCGTGCTGCAAGCCGACTATACCACGCGCGCCTCTCTCTCTTTCTATCGCTTCCGGCAACTCGGTGGGGATTATCGGATCAAAAATGAGCAGTATGACGCTCACAAAAAGCGTCGTGCGGAGCAGAAAGCATCGGCCGCGCCAACTGATGCGCCACCGCAAAGCTCTGAGCTGGAACCCGAACGCAATCGCAAACTTCGCTTAGGAGAATCGACCGGGCGCGGTGTGCACTATGTCTCGACCCACCCCAAAGTGCCGCTTTTGCAAATGTCGATTGTTGCGCTGATGGTTCTGTTTGAGAGCGCTGCCAACGCTTATTTCTTCGCCAAGCAGAGCGAGTTTGGCCTTGCTGGCGGGATCTTCCAAGCCGCCGCTGTCTCGCTCGCGAACGTCGCGGTGAGCTTCTTCATCATTGGCTATTGGGGCTTGCGCCACATTTCGATGCCGATTGATCGCGAGACTTGGTTTGGGCGGCGCAATCTGTACATCCTGAATGGCCTGATCGCGATTATTATCGGGGCCGTTCTGGTCTTATTGGTGAACTTGTCGGCTGCGCATTACCGCAACATTCTCGACATCCAAGCGCTGGGCCTCGAACTGCCGGACGGGATCGGCACAAAATTCTTCCCGCATTTTATGGTCAGCGACGAAGTCTGCCAGGCCATTTTGACCTCTGATCTTGGCAATACGATTGGCAGCGCCGCGACCAATGCCATGTGCCGATCCCGTCCGGCAG
>JBCBQS010000047.1:0-14944 GCA_039820085.1 Pseudomonadota bacterium | reverse complement strand
GTGAGCGGTGTCGCGTGGTGCAGCTCCATTCCAACATAAAAGTCTTCGAAAAAGTGACCCGGATTCGATTTTGTCATGCCGCCTTAAACAAGGCGAGCGCTTTTGAGGTCAAGTATTTCTCTCGGTCAGTCGCTTAGACAGGGCTGAATTGCAATGTAAACAAGTCGACCATCACCAGCCGGATTGTGTCGCCGCCGGTGAGGAACCCAGAACTTACAATCGGTGCCGCGAAGACCAGAACCGTGAGCGATACGAAGCACCCGCCAACAAATTGGGCCTGTCCCTCTCGGGCCAAGTGGCGCACACCCTTTGGGCCATAGACTGTAAGCTGCGGCCCAAAGAACAGGGCGGCCGACAGCGTCAAAAAACCGAGCGCTAAAAGTTGCAGTGCGAGCATGGACCCCACCTCATGAGACGACGAGCATTCTTTATCGCAGGTGGGGGTTGAATTGACGTGTGTTAGATCGGTTAAATTTGATCGATCACAAAATCTCTAAGAGCTTACTGTTCGGGCGGCCGAGCACCGCTTTGTTGCCGTTCATGCCAATCGGGCGCTGGATCAGTTTCGGGTTCTCTGCCATCGCCGCGAACACCTCTTCATCGCTTGCAGATTCAGGGAGGGCGAATTTTTCCGCATCTTTCACGCGCAAAAACTCACGCGGAGACACGCCGCCCATTTTCTTGGCAATATCCTTAAGTTCGTCGATGCTCAGGCGTTCCGACGCATTCATATACTTGCGGATGTCAGGCTCGATCCCGTTTTCTTGCAACAGCATCAGGCCTTTCTTGGACGATCCGCACCCCGTGTGATGAATGAGCGTATAAGTCATAACAGCAACTCCAATTTTGATTCCCTCCCGACATAGAGAGGCGACGGCGTTCGGCAATTAAAAGCGCGTGATTATTGGCAGAATGGAAAACTTAGGGCAGGCTAGGGCTATGACGATAGAGCCTATTCATCCGACTTTAAGCGCCGCGCGGGCCTTGCAGCCTGAACTTGCTAACCGTGCCCAGGAAATGGAAGACGCTCGCCGACTTCCCGCCGATCTTGCGGCGAAGATCGCTGAAGGGGGTCTGTTTCGCATGGTCACACCCGCCGCCTATGGCGGTCTCGAGTGCTCACCGAAACAGATTGTTGATGCGGTCGAGGCCGTTGCGGAGGCCAATGCAAGCGCCGGGTGGTGCGTTATGATTGGCGCCACCACTGCCATGAACGCGGCTTATATGGAGCCGAGCATGGCGCGCCAAGTCTATGATGATCCACACATCATCACTGGCGGTGTGTTCGCCCCAATGGGCAAGGCGGTTGTCGAGGGTGACGATTATATCGTTTCTGGACGCTGGCAGTGGGGCTCAGGTTCAGCCAATTGCACCTGGCTCTGCGGCGGCGCGATGGTGTTTGAAAATGATGAGCTGAGACGGCTTCCCAGCGGGCGCCCGGACACGCGAATGATGATTTTTCCGGCCGATGAAGTCGAACTGATCGATACTTGGCATGTCATGGGCCTGAAAGGCACAGGCTCTGGTGACCTCGTGGTGTCGAATGTGCGCGTCCCGAAGGCTCGCTCGGTCAGCTTGGTTGCGGATGCGCCTTATGTTGACGGCGCACTCTATAAATTTCCGGCATTCGGCTTGCTTAGCCTTGGCGTTGCTGCGGCCGCAATGGGCAATGCAAAAGGGGCGCTCAATGCCTTTATCGATTTAGGGCGTGTGAAAAAGAACCAGGGCTCAAAAAAGACGCTCGGCGAGCGGGCGACGGTTCAGACTGAGGCGGCAAAACTGATGGCTCAGTTCCGTGCGGCCCGGGCTTACTTGCATGATGAAATCGACCAAACCTGGGTCGTCGCTCAAACCAGCGAAGATATACCGGTCGAGCGCCGCGCCGCACTCCGCATGGCCTGTACACATATGGTTCGAACCGGCGCCGATATTGCCCGGACATGCTATGATCTTGGCGGCGGGGCAGCTTTATTCGAAGCCAGTGATTTGCAGCGCCGGTTCCGTGATGCGCATGCAATGACCCAACACATCGTCACAGCCCCCGCGACTTGGGAGCTGACCGGTCGGTTACTCTTCGATCTGCCGACAGACGCAAGTATGGTTTAGCCGCTTACTCGGCTTCGGCGACGATTTCGTCACTGCCGCGCGCAAGGGTTTTCATAACGCCCTCTGATTCTTCGGCCGCATCTGTGGCGTCGTCTTTTTTGCGGGCATATGTACGACGGCGTTTTGGGCGCTCATCGCTTGCGTCTTCGTTTGCCTCAGCGTTCACGGTTTCTGCTGTGTCGCTCTCGATGGTGGTGTCTTCACTTGGTTCAGCGGCATCTTCGCGCGATCTGCGGTTGCGGCGGCGTGGCTTGGCCTCACCATCTTGGTCTTCGCTGGCCGCATCGATGGTTTCGCCAACGCCATCTTCCTCAATGTCGCGATCGGTATCAGATTGTGCCGCCCGCTCAGCGTCACGCTGCGCCCGTTCTTCGGCGCGCTGTGCATCGCGCGCTTCGCGTTCCAAGCGGGCTTCTTCTTTTTGCTTTTCAAAGACGGCAACTATGCGCGCATAGTGCTCCGCATGCTGGAACAAGGCCTCTGCTTTGACGCGATCGCCGGAGGTTTGAGCATCCCGCGCATATTGCAGATACTTATCTAAGATTTGTTGCGCAGAGCCACGAATGCGCACGTCTGGCCCATTGCTCTCATAGTGACGGTTCGGATTGGGATTGTTGTTATTGTTTCCACCCGAGCGGCGACGGCGCTTGCGCTGCATGGCCATAGGCAATTCCTGGTCTTCATAGTCCGATTTTCGGACGGTTTACGCGCTTGGTTTGCAAACAATCTACAATTTCGCGCTGACTAAAGGTCGGAAAGGAAGCCCCCTTGTCACTGACCCTGATCTCTACGTAGCGTGGCATTTTGGATTCGCCAAGGGGGTATCTGCTAAGTTTTCCTGGCGGCGATGGCGCGGTCGTTGCCGCCAAGATCTTGGCGATGCTGAAGATCCTCGAATCCCATCCGCTGCATGAGCTCAGAAACCGCCGTCTTTTGATCATATCCGATCTCAAACACGAGATATGATCCTGACCTCATTTGACCCGCCAAATGCAGAATGTCCCGATAGGCTGTCAGTCCATCGGCGCCGCCATCAAGCGCCAGTGATGGATCGTGATCTCGGACTTCGGGTGCGAGCGTCGGCAGGATATCGCGCACAATATAGGGCGGGTTCGACACGATGAGATCGCACGTGGCCCAACCGGTCCAGTCGGACCAGGATCCTGTAAACGCCTGAGTTCGAGCCGATAAACCGAGTGTCTCAAAGTTTTCTTCGGCAAGAGATATAGCCGCCGCACTGAGATCAATTGCGTCTCCGCGGCACGCGCCGCGCGCATTCAACAGCGCTACGAGCAAGGCGCCAGAGCCGGTCCCGAGGTCAGCAAGCTGCCAAGCGGCATGTTCGGGAATCAAGCTGAGCGCCAGGTCCACCACACATTCGCTGTCCGCGCGCGGAATAAGCGCTCGCCTGTCTGATTTTAACGTGAGTCCATAAAACGCGGTTTCGCCTATAATATGTGCGAGCGGTTTTCGCGTTCCACGCGCGTCAATCAGCGCCTGAAACCGCTCTTTGTGCTCAGGCTTTGCTGCGTCTTGATCCTTTGAAATCAACTCAGTGGAATCAAACCCCGTGCTTAAGCGCAATAACGTGCGCGCCTCATGTCGGGCGTCTGAGATGCCGACGGCACGGAGTTGATTTGCTCCTGCGCGGAGCAAGTCCGCATAGGTCTCGGTCACGCGTCTTCCATGGCGGCCAAGCGTCTCGCTTGATCTTCCGTCATCAGCGCGCCGACCACGTCTTCTAGCTTGTCGCCGGCAATGATCTTGTCGAGCGCGTAAAGCGTCAGACCGATACGGTGATCGGTCACGCGATTCTCCGGATAGTTATAGGTACGGATTTTTTCTGACCGGTCGCCGGAACCGACCTGCGACGCCCGCGCCTCTGCACGCTCGGCGTCTCGTTCCTGCTTCTCTTTTTCATAGAGCCGGATTTTCAGTTGTTGCATGGCCTTATCGCGGTTGACGTGCTGCGATTTTTCCGAGCTCGTCGCGACGATCCCCGTCGGCAAGTGCGTGATCCGCACCGCAGAATCAGTCGTGTTAACATGCTGTCCGCCTGAACCAGATGCCCGCATCGTATCGATCCGAATGTCTTCGGTTTTGATATCGATTTCGACATCTTCTGGGGCGGGCAAGACAGCAACAGACGCCGCTGACGTGTGCACACGCCCTTGGGTTTCAGTTGCTGGCACGCGTTGGACGCGGTGGACGCCAGACTCCCATTTTAACCGGCCATAAACGCCGTCGCCTTCGACATTTGCGATGATTTCCTTATAACCGCCAACATCGCCTTCGGACGTGCTTTGGATATCGACTTTCCAGCCCTGGAGCTGGGCAAAGCGCGAATACATTCGGAACAAATCACCGGCAAACAAAGCGGCTTCATCACCGCCGGTGCCGGCGCGAACTTCAAGCACAATATTGGCCTTATCATCAGCGTCTTTGGGCAAAAGAAGGAGCTGCATGTCGCTTTCAGCTTCTGGAATCCGCGCTTTGAGATCATCGATCTCTTCTTGAGCGAGTTCGGCCATTTCAGCATCATCGCCTTTGGCCATGGCTTCGGCCTCGACCAGGCCATCGCGCATCGCGATCAGATCGCGTGCCGCTTCGACGACGGGTTTAAGCTCTGCGTGCTCGCGCGACAGAGCGACAATTTCGTCGCTATCCGTGGTTGCACCCATACGGGCTTCGACTTCTTCGAAGCGCTCGATCACTTGTTCAAGGCGGGACTGTGGGACGATGGCCATGCCCCGCCTCTAAACCGGATTGTGAGTTACAGGAAGACCCGAATGACTTCCTTGCCCGCCATGACAAACAGGACGAGCGATCCAAGCGAAAAGACCAAAAAGCGCAAGGCGACTTTTGGCGATAAGATCTGAACCAAAGAGTGCAGAACGCGAATGCCGACATACGCGTATCCGAGGTACATCAGGAACGCGTCGCGCCCGCCAGTTAGGCCAGCGAACAACATGAGCGCATAAAAAATCGTCGGCTGTTCGTGGAGGTGATTATAATTGTCAGCCACCGAGCGAACGCTTGGCGATAATTCTCCGGCATAGGTTCCAGGATGGCGCGCGCTGTCAGGATCTATCCCTGCCTTTTGCATCGCTGGAATGCGCGTCGCATACATCCAAAGCCACATAATCAGGGTCCAGCACACAAGCAAAAGAACGGGTGTCAGGAATGCTTGTAGGTCCGCGACACGCCCATCTAAGAGCGTTGAAATCATTGCGCTAAAGTCTGGTGCTTCCATTTCCATGTTTGCCTCCCGCAGGTTATATCTTTGCGGAGGCTAGGCGTCATTGCGCCGTTTGCAAAGTCGTTTCGCTGGGGGAAGCACTGCCAAAATGGGCGGTCATGAAGGCGGTAAAGGCATCGATGTCTTCCGACACGACGCTGTGTCCGCCGACACGGAGCCAATAGCTGATTTCGTCACCCGGATTGAAGGTGCGCATCGTTGCATCATCTGCGAGGCCCTCAACGCCGTTCGCTTCGTAAACCGGGTCAGCGGCCTGCGCGAGGACAAAAGACGAGTTGGGGTCCGACCAAACATCGCGCCGTCCATTCCCCAGGAAAATCGGTTTTGGGGCCGAAAGCGCCAGTAGGAAATGCTGATCGAGCGTCAAATCGAGCCCGGCTTCCAGGTCCGCTCCAAGCCCAGGGCGCATCCAATGAGGGTAGGATTTCGACATTCGAACCAGAGTTTCACCTGTCCGCGAGCGGGACGATGATCCGCCCCCAAATCCTGATTGATGGGCAATCGCTGCGCTAATCCGGTCCGACCAGCCAGACGCGATCAACGCAGATTTGCCATAGCGAGAATGGCCAATGGCTGTGATCGCATCGGTCCGAATGCGCGGATCGTCGGCGAACACACCCGCTGTAGCATGGAACCCAAACGCCCACGCCATCAGCGCGCTTGTCGGAGCAGGGCCAGGCTCTAGCTCTGCCATAGCGAGACGTGCCCCTGTCGCTGCATCGGGTACGAACGTCCAGCCGGGAAAGCTCGCATAGGCGAGTCCCGCGTCAAAGTAACGGTCAATCGGCGCATAGGCGATGTATGTTCCGAAGATGTTTGTGGCAATGAAACCCGTCGCGCCGGTCATGTTGGTGCCATCGCAAATCGCGCCGTCAAACTCGGTGACCGGGTCATTGGGGAAAACCGAGCAATTATCAGAGAAGGTCTGACTGATGAGAAGCGGAACGGGTTCGGACTCAGCTTGGTTTGGAATGGCGATCACCACCGGAAAGGTCCGTGCGCCGTCGCCCGATCCGATTGTAAGGGTGACTTCTTCGAGCGTGCCGCGCCCACCGAGATAAGCATCGTCGATCATGCGTCGCCCGTCGACAGAGACCCGAAGGTTCTCGGGCCAGGGGCCATAGAGTTCTTCCTCTAAAATTGCGCGCGTGGAATCGGCATCGAATGGAAGCGTTAAGTCAGGGATCGGCTGTGGCTTATTCTGCGTTTCAAGGCTGGCATAATTCAAGCCGAGCATGGTGCAGGCAGACATGACCGCAAGCACAACTGCGGCAAGGATCAATCGGAAAGACCATTTCAGAAACTGCAGGAACATACGGGCGGCCTCCTTCGCCTTTCGTCTCGATGAACCAGACCGATTTCGAAGGCAAGCGGCTGGAGTGAAATCTATCTTCACGAGTCCGCGATCTTGGATATAAAGCCTTCATGCAAACTCTTGTTCGGATCATCGTTGCGATCATATTGGGCGCAAATTTGGGCGCCCTTGCAGCCCTTTGGTTTGGCGGTATGATTTCGGGCGGCCCGCAAATTGGCAGTGTGGTTGACCTCGATGGCTGGCAAAGCGATTGGTCGATCGGATCAGAGAGCGCGAACCCCTACGTGCGGGCCCGTGTGGCGCGAAACGGCCTGATGGCCCTGCGGAAAGAAGAAGCGGTCTACTTTATTAAAAATCAGGATGATTCCGGCCAGTCGCTGATTGAGACGTGCACCTATCAAGTCAGTGGGGGCGCCTATCCGGCGCGGTGGTGGTCAATCACGCTTTATGATGGCGACAATCGTCTACCGATGAATGAAGATGCACGCCTGTCCTATGACCTCACCCAATCAAAAGCTGATGGGGATGGGACGTCGGCATACTGGTCGTTTCAGGTCTCAGCGCGCGCTCCGGCTGACGTCGATACGCCTTGGGTCTCAAGCCGCGCCGCAGACACGTTTGATTTGATGTTGCGCCTTTATCAGCCAGACGCGCGATTGTTTAATGACCCAGATGCGGCGCTGACACCGCCGAGGATAGAGCGGGTGTCTTGTGATGGAGCGACGAGCTAATGCGTTGGATTTTGCCGCTCGTGGTCTTCGTGATCAGCGCCATCATTGGCCACATCTTCGTGCTGACCAGCATTCCAAGTTTCATTATGGGCGCCGCGCACCAAACCTTTGAAGCACAAGGGATACCTCAAAATCAGTTTGTGGCATCGCCGCGCCAGACGCCGCAGACGCAACGCATCGTGCGCCCATCTCCCGATCTGGCCTATGCGGTTTGCCGATTTGATACGACGACGGGTCCCGTTTTCATCAATGCCCCGCTTTGGGATGGGTACGGGTCGCTGTCGATCTTCAATTCCAACACGGATAATGTCTTTGTTGCGGACTTAGGCTCAAGTAGCGATTTCACGGGAATAGAAGTCCGCCGTCCCGCGGAAAACACCGTTGAAGGTGCATTGAAACTCGACGGGCGCGGGATCGCGTTGATCCGGCGATTGGCCCCAACACTCGAGGCGCACGAAGAGGCGGCGAGTCTTGTTTCCGGGGCAACCTGCGCCCCGATTGGCTAGTGACCTATTCGGCTGGAACCGTTTCTGTTTCAGCGTCGCGCTGAGCTTTCAATCGCTCGGCTTTCGCTTCGACCTGCTCGACAATGCGCTCGACCATATCGGCATTTGAGAGCTTGTGATCGGGCCGGCCTGAGACATACATCATGCCGCTTTCTTTGCCGCCGCCGGTAAAGCCTAGATCCGTCATTGACGCTTCGCCCGGACCGTTGACCACGCAGCCAATAATCGACAGCGTAATCGGCTCAGCAATATGTGCTAGCCGCTCTTCCAAAGTCTGCACCGTCGAAATGACATCAAACCCTTGGCGCGAGCAGCTTGGGCACGAGATGATATTCACGCCACGCGTTCTTAGGCCAAGAGATTTGAGCATATCAAAGCCGACCCGCACTTCTTCAACGGGGTCGTCAGACAGGGACACGCGGATTGTGTCGCCGATCCCCATCCAGAGGAGATTGCCCATTCCAATGGATGATTTCACGGTTCCAATCCGTCGGCCGCCAGCTTCTGTGATCCCCAGATGTAGAGGGGCATCGGTTGCCTCAGCAAGTTGCTGATAGGCGGCGACGGCGAGGAACATGTCTGAGGCTTTGACGCTGATCTTATAATCATGAAAGCCTAAATCATCGAGGATGCGCGCATGATCGAGCGCGCTCTCGACCATCGCGTCTGGACACGGTTCGCCATACTTTTCCAGCAAGTGTTTCTCAAGCGATCCGCCATTCACACCAATCCGAATGGCGCACCCATTACTCTTGGCCGCGTTCACGACTTCTTTGACCCGATCGGGCGACCCGATATTCCCGGGATTGATCCGCAAACACGCCGCACCAGCTTCTGCCGCCTCGATGCCGCGCTTGTAATGAAAATGAATATCCGCGACCAAGGGAACCGGTGAGCCTTTGGAAATCGCGGCAAACGCTTCGGTTGAATCCTGGTCAGGACAAGACACACGAACGATATCGGCGCCGGCATCCGCAGCGCGGTGAATTTGATCTAATGTTCCTGCAACATCTGGCGTGGGCGTATTCGTCATCGTTTGCACCGAAATCGGTGCATCACCGCCAACAGCCACAGGCCCGACATGGATCTGCCGTGATGCGCGACGCTCAATATTGCGCCAAGGACGGATCGGATTGTGCGTCATACGCGAGCGACCTTATCACTGTGTAAAGTCTCATTTGGTCGAAGAATGAGGCCAGGTAAAGACCCCTTCATGTCGCGCAAATTCGATGAAATTGCATGGATTAGGTCAACTTGCTCGAAAATATGTTCTGGTACGGAGTCTGCAAGGGTGACATCAATCAAACGGAGCCTGCAATGCGCAACTTACCTTTACCAGGTGTACTTGCCCCACGCTGGCAGAAAAAATACGAACAATTTGCGAGCGATAAACGCGGCCTCGCCGCAGTCGAATTCGCAATGATCGCTGTGCCATTTTTCTTCTTGATTTTCGGGCTGCTGGAAGTCTGTGTGATCTTCATCATGTCATCCGTTCTGGAGCATGGTGCGAATGAAGCCGCACGTGCGATTAAGACCGGACAATTCCAACAAGCCGGCTTCGACCAGGCCACGTTTAAAACGGCAGTGTGTTCTGAGCTGTTTGGACTGATGACCTGCGATGACAAGCTGTCTTTGGATGTAAAAACCTTCACCAACTTTGCCGGTACGAACAATCCGGATCCGATCGATCCAACCACGCTCGAGCTCGACGATTCGTCCTTTGGTTTTTCACCAGGCGCGCAGAATGAAATTGTTGTCGTACGGGTTTTCTATGAGTGGGATTTGATCATCCCAATCATGAGTAAGCCGCTCTCAAACATGAGCAATAATCGCCGTCTACTGCAGGCAACGATTGCGTTTCGCAACGAGCCATTCGGTAATTCTTCTGCATCGTCCGGCTAGGGGTCTGAGAAATGTTCAAGCAAATACGCAAATTAAAACAGGCGAATGACGGCATTTCAGCGGTCGAGTTTGCGCTCATCGCTCCACTTATGGCTGTGATTTACTTTGGGTGTATCGAACTGTCATTGATGATGACGCTCGACCGCAAAGTGACCGGAGCGACAGCGGCGCTCGGCGATCTGACGTCGCGCGCATCCGCCGTTACCAATGACGACCTAACGGATATCTTCGAAGCCACCCGTATGGTGATGCAGCCAAATGATATGACCGGTGCCCGTATGCGGGTGACGAGCCTTTATGAAGATTCTGGCGACGTGAAAGTTGCTTGGAGCGATGGTTGCAACTTGAGTGCGTATTCAGTCGACGAACAAGTCACGATTCCCGCCAATCTCATCCCGACCGACGGGACGTTGATCATGGCTGAGATCGAGTATGATTATAACTCCAATATCGGCTATTTCTTCACCAGCTCTAAGAACCTGTCAGACAAGTTCTATCTGCGGCCACGCCGCGTTGATTCCATCACGCGTGATCGGTCAGCCGGTGCGTTCACCTGCGCTTACTTCGCAGGTTAGTAGACAGGATCGTCTTTAAGATGCTCCGGCGTTTTGTCGGCGTCGACGAAGAAAGCGACGCCGATCAAGCCTGCTAAGAAGAGCAATGCCACGCCCGAAAAGCCGATCCGCTGATCGTCAAACGCAGCCGTCATAATACCAACCACAAGTGGCCCAATCCAGACGGTGACGCTTGCTGCCATAGCATAAAACCCAAAGAATTCTCCAATCCGGTCTGGCGGCGAAATATGCACCAGCATGTACCGGCTCGATGAAATACAGGCGACGATTGAAATCGCGACCGGTACGATCATCAGGAAGTAAACGACATCTGACAGCCGCGTAAACAGGCCCGTTCCGAAACCATCCCAGACGACTTGGCCTGCAGGAACCAATCCAAACAACAAGGCGTCCGGTGTAATCGAAAGCTGCAGAAAGAGCAGAATCAAAATCGCGCTTAGCTCAATGACAAGCGCGCGCTTTGGGCCGAATAGGCCATCTAACCAGCCGCCAATCAGTCCTCCAAGTGCGCCGATAAGTGACCCGGCTATTCCATAAATCATGACTTCCGTCAGACCCCAGCCGAGCACGCCTGCCACGTAAACCCCGCCGAGCGTCAAGAGCACGGCGAGCCCGTCGGCATAGATCATGCGTGCCAAGAGGAATTTCATCACGTTTGGCGACTCGCGAAACTTTTCTCGAATGAAAAGTGTGGCATTAATCGGCGCCGACCAGAGATAGTTCAGCCCCGGTACCGACCCTCTGAGTTTGAAATTTGGCGGCGTGAAGGTTTCAATCGCGCCGCGTCTCCAGCTGCCCATGGACCCAAGGCGGTCCGGCATCATGATAAAGAACGGAATAATGAAAACGCTCAGCCAGATTGCAACGATTGGTCCAGAGAGCGGTCCGATCCCATTGGGTTGAGCTGCGACCCAGGGACTCATTTCCGCCGCAAGGATCAGACCAACAAGCATAATCACGCCCGCAATGTTCCCCATCGCCAAGCCAAGCCCAGAAATCATTGGCAGCGCGGTTTGTGAGCCAGCCGCCGGGAGGAGTGCGTTGTGGAGCAGTTCAGAGATTGTATAGCAGCAATAGGCGGTCGCGAGCAGGAACATGCCCCAAGCAACTCCGCCAGGCGTTTCGGGGTAAATGAACCCAAGGCCGAAGGAGCAAATCGCGATCGTCGCAAGAACGACGAAGATGAAGGGCTTCTTGTGCCCGCCTTTGTCGACAATGACGCCAAGGACTGG
The DNA here is from genome assembly GCA_039820085.1 of Pseudomonadota bacterium. GTDB lineage: Bacteria > Pseudomonadota > Alphaproteobacteria > Caulobacterales > Hyphomonadaceae > Henriciella. The sequence goes on along the minus strand of JBCBQS010000047.1, from coordinate 3,318 downwards.
CGCGAGCACGGCCATGATCAGTCCAGCAGCAGCAATTGTATTCGCAACGACAGTTTGTCCAGCCGCGCCACCGCCAACGACAGACTGCGCGAAATACGGCGTAAACACATAGATGACGATGACGTTATAGTACGGATTTCGGGCCCATTCGAATATGGCCCAGCCAATTCCTTTTTTGCCTAAAGCGCCCCCCGTTGCTGCCTCTGCTTCTCCGTTTGCTTGTGTGCTCGTGTCCGCAGACGCGGCGATATCGGCCATAAAACGCTCCGTTACTCCCTTAACCAATTAACAGTGGAACATTCCTAGGCTGTTGGAAAGGGTGAATGCGGGAGGTTGGCGCTGCGACATAGACTGCGCTTGACGCCAGATGCAGCGCGGCTAAAGGAACGGGAAATTCTGCTGGAGTTAAAGATGGCAACGGACGAATACAATCGCGGCGAAATGGAAATCCAAGCCCAGAAAGACATGTATGTCGGCACCATGAAAGCGGGCGCTTGGGGGGCAATTATTACGCTTCTAATGGTGGCTTATGCGACCTTTACGCTATCGATTGGAATGCAATGGATGGTGGCATTGGCGCTTTGCGCGGGCGCCGGCATTGTGATCGGGCTCGGCATGGGCTTTGGCGGCGCTTGGGTGGCGACAATCATTGCGTTCACCGGTCTTGCCTTGTTCATTCAGCTGTTGATCGTTCTGTTCCAGATGCTGCTCTAAGCACACATTTCTGATTCGAGTGAAAAGCGGTTGCTGCGGCGACCGCTTTTTTGTTGCCACGTTCGCTGGTGCGAATCGCTGAACGCGATTAGACTTCCCAACATGCCCGACAGTGCACCTCTTCCCGACCGTCCGGTCATCCGGCAATTGCCGCCAGACGCGGTGAACCGGATCGCCGCGGGTGAGGTCATTGAGCGACCCGCCGCGGCGGTGAAAGAATTGGTTGAGAATGCCATCGACGCCGGTGCGCGCCAAATCCGCGTCTCTATCGAAGGCGGTGGTTTGAAACGCCTCATCGTTGAAGATGATGGGTGCGGCATGAGCGGCGACGATATGCGGCTTGCTCTGGAACGCCACGCGACATCAAAGCTCTCGCCTGGCGATGATGGCCGGATCGATCTGCTTAATATCCACACAATGGGGTTTCGCGGCGAAGCGTTACCGTCGATCGGGTCGGTCAGCCGCATGACCCTGACTTCACGCGCTGCCGGAGAGGAGGCTGCTGAGCTATATATCGAAGCGGGCAGGATCGAAGGTCCAAAACCATCAGCATTTGCAGGAACCGGTCTGACGGGAACGCGAATCGAAGTTCGCGACCTCTTTCATGCGACGCCGGCACGCTTGAAGTTCATGAAATCCGAGCGGTCCGAGACTCTCGCCATTACGGATACTTTAAAGCGCCTCGCGATGGCCCGGGCCGATATCGCTGTTTCCCTTGAGAGCAATGGTCGTAGCGTTTTCCGCTACGCCGCGCATCCGGACACAGAGGAGGGGCGATTGCAGCGCCTCGGGGCGATTATGGGGCGCGATTTCCGTGACAATGCGCTCGCCATAGAGGCTGAACGCGAGGGCGTGCATCTGTCTGGGTTTGCAGGCCTGCCGACGCTCAATCGCGGAAACGCTCAACGCCAATATCTTTTTGTGAACGGACGGCCGGTGAAGGATCGGATGCTGAACGGCGTCATTCGCGCCGCGTATCAGGATTTCTTGGCGCGCGATCGTCACCCAATGGCGGCCCTTTTTGTTGATCTTGATCCGGAATATGTCGACGTCAATGTGCATCCGGCGAAGACCGAAGTTCGGTTTCGGGACGCTGCGAATGTGAGAGGCTTGATCATTGGTGCGTTGCGCCACGCACTTGCTGCGGCGGGGCATCGTGCGAGCACCACTGTGGCCTCGACGGCGCTCGGCAAATTACAAGCTGAACCGGTTCAGGCTGATGTGTTTCGGCCATCGACTCTGTGGGCTGAGCCCCGCCCAGCCCAAATCGCTCCCACCATGAGCACTCAACCGACTTATCGCCCACCGGAAAGCGATGCGGGACGCTCAATACACGCTGTCCAAGACCCCGCTCCGCTTAGCCCTGACGGCTATCCATCTGCCCGGGTCGAGCCACAACCTTCCGCCCCGCAGGACGATTACCCCCTCGGCGTCGCGCGCGCGCAATTGCATGAAACATATGTTGTCGCCCAAACCGATGATGGCATCGTCATCGTTGATCAACATGCTGCGCATGAGCGCTTGGTCTATGAGGATATGAAACGGCAAATGGCGGCCGGCGGGGTGCGCCGTCAGGCCTTGCTGATCCCCGATATTGTCGAGCTGACCGAAGATGAAGCAGGGCGCTTGCTAGAGCGAAGCAACGAACTGGCAGAGCTTGGCCTCGAAATCGAACCGTTTGGATCGGGCGCCATCTGTGTGCGCGCCACGCCAGCGCTGTTCGGAGAAATGGATGTTGCCGGGTTGATCCGCGATTTGGCCGACGACTTTGCGGAATATGATGCCGGCTTAGCGCTAAAGGAGCGGTTTGAAGAGGTGATGGGCAATATGGCCTGTCGGGGGTCTGTGCGGGCTGGTCGTCGTTTGAATGCAGAAGAAATGAATGCCTTGTTGCGACAAATGGAGGCCACACCGCATTCGGGTCAATGCAATCACGGCCGGCCGACATATGTGGAGCTCAAGCTTGCGGATATCGAACGTTTATTTGGGCGCCGATAGATAAGTCACTGACGAAATAACGAAAAATCAACTCAAACGTGCGTATAAATGCTGATGTTCGCTTCGATTGCAGCATCCCGGCCCGAGCGCAAACGCGGGTTTTCGATCACGCTGATTGCCTTGTTGGGCTTCGGTGCGCTGCAGATCGCATTTCTGGCATTGCACTCCATTTTCGAATTCGACCAACATATCCTGGTCATCGAAGCTGGCCTCGCTTTGTTCGTCACGATTGCTTGCTTGTGGATCGTGGCTCGCGAAGATCGACGCTCTGAGCAAGCCGATGAAACGGCGGAGCGCCAATTGTCGCATCTCGCCGACTTTGCAACCGACCTGTTCTGGGAGACAGACCTTGAGGGATTTGTCATTACAGCCGGTGGGCGGATGATGGATACTATATTTCCAGATTCGGACCGCGTCCTCGGTCAGCACTATCTGAGTATCATCAATCTCGAGGAGCGAGAGAAGCAGAAAATGTTGACCGCTTTATCGCAGATCGAGCCCTATTCGGACATTCTCTCTGTGCTGTACGATCCACAAGGCAAAGCCTATCATATCTCTTTGTCAGCGACGCCGCGGTTTAACCGTGGAGGGGACGTTGTTGGCTAC
>JBCBQS010000046.1:0-14967 GCA_039820085.1 Pseudomonadota bacterium | reverse complement strand
AACAAATTTTTGATTCATGGGATTTTGCGTGTTGCCCGCCTCAGCTAAAAATTATAATTAACACGCAGTAAAAATATTCAAATAAGGCACGAAAAGCAATAACTAATTCTATGACGAATTTATAAAAAAGGATAAATTTGTCTAAATGAAGTAAAAAGCGAAATAATATCGCTTTTTATAAGGGGTCTATATGCCGAATAAGATTTGGGAACACGTTTCCAGCCAGATAGAAGACAGTATTCGAAAGTATGAATACGCTCCTGGCGACAAACTACCCACTGAAGCCGAGTTCTCTCGGAAGTTTATGGTCAACCGCCATACTTTACGACGCGCCTTGTCTCACTTGCAGGAGATTGGACTTGTGGAAAGCACGCAAGGCCGGGGTAGCTATGTGCGTCGTCCTGCGATTCGATACACGATCGGTAAACGAACCCGGTTTTCAGATCAGATCAAAAATCAATCCATCATCGCGACCACGAAAACACGTAAAGTGGTCGTGCGGCCTGCAACGCGGGACGTCGCTAAGGCGCTTGAAATTCCATTGGGCCAAAAAGTCATCGCGGTCAGCCGGATTGGTTATGCCGGTGATGTCCCAATCTCTATGGCGACTCATCATTTTGACTTTCACCGCTTTCCAACTTTCCAGAAGGTCTATCCTGAACACCAAAGCATTACACAGACGCTCGTGAACTGCGGGGTCCTGGATTTCACCCGAAAATGGACAGTGGTTCGGTCGCGCTTGCCGGGGCCGGAAGAGTGCGAGCATTTGAATATGCCAAAACACGTGCCGCTTATCCTCACGAAGTCCTTGAACATCGATCCATTGAGCAAGCCTCTGGAATACGGAGAAGCGGTGTTCGCGTCTGACCGAATGGAACTTGATATCGCTTCTGCTGAAGCCCCTCCCGCCGATTACTGATTAAACTGATACAAATAGGATCACCGATGGAAACGCGTATTTCCAATGCCAGAATTGTCACACCAAATGAGGTTGTCGAAAGCTCCCTCGCCGTTTCGGACTGCTGCATACAAGCGTTTGAACCGAATGGGTCCGGTATCGATTTTGATGGCGATTATCTCATCCCCGGCTTGATTGATATTCACACCGATAATCTGGAAAAGCACTTCTACCCGCGACCCGGTGTCGACTGGGATGCTCAGTCCGCAGCGATCATCCATGATGGGCAATGCGTATCAGTTGGGATCACCACGGTTTTTGATAGCCTCTCCATTGGATCGTGGTCAGACAATGAAGCACGGCACTTAGATAATATGCTGAAGCTTGTCGAAGGATTGGAGACTGCCGATCAAGAGCAGCAATTGCGGGGTAATCACTTGCTTCATTGGCGGTGTGAAACCTCCAGTCCCGTTCTCGAAGACCTGATGGACAAGCTCGTGCCCCATCGCTTGACGCACTTGCTCTCTGTTATGGATCATACGCCGGGTCAGCGACAGTACCCGGACATCGAGAAACACAAGGCACGCTGGAAAGCACATCTTGGTCTGACGGACGAAGAGGCCGAAGCCCGTGTCGCCAACGCCCAAGAGAAACAAGCCAAATATACGCCGATGAATCGCGAAGTGGTCGATAAAGTCGCTAAAAAGCGGAATCTGGCTTTAGCGAGCCATGACGATCAGCTTCCCGAGCATATTCATGATGCGCTCGCCATTGACGCGACCATCGCTGAATTCCCGACGACGATCGAGGCGGCCCGGCTTGCCAAAGAAAACAATATGACCGTGGTCATGGGCGCCCCCAATCTGATGCGGGGCGGCTCTTATTCCGGCAACGCCTCCGCGGCCGACGTCGCTGATGCTGGCCTATTGGATGCGTTTGCTTCTGACTATGTTCCGCGCTCGATGATCGAGGCGGCCTTTCGTTTGACACATCCTCCGTTTGACTGGTCGCTTCCGAAAGCCATTGCGACGGTCACGGCAAACCCGGCAGACAGTGTTGGCTTGTCTGACAGGGGCCGGATCGAAGAAGGCAAAAGAGCAGATTTTATTCGCGTGAAAGTCAAAGATGGACGGCCATTGATTCGGGGCGTTTGGGTTGCAGGGGAGCGTGTGGGCTAGACCTCATATGATGCGAGATGGCGCAGGCATGGCGCATCGTCACTTATAATACTTGGAAGTGCGATGGTCTTTATCGTGATCGTTTGAATTGGATGGGACAGGCCCTCTCGGACCTGTCGCCCGATATCGTTTGTCTGCAAGAAGCGTTCGATTGCCCGTCGGGACCCGCGGACACGGTAGGTCATCTCGCGTCCGTTTTGGGGATGCAATCTGAAGTTCTGGCCGCGCGCGAAAAAACAAGAAGGTTTGAAGGGAAAGAGCAGCTCTCAAAGTCGAACCTCGCCATTCTTTCAAACCGACCGATGACGCGGCAAGATAATGTGAAGCTGGCCGATCATGATGAGGATCAGGATCGTTGGGCGATGCAGGTCATCCTGTCCGCCACACCGGGAACAAGCCTTCGGGTCGTGAACACGCATCTTTCGCATCTGCGCGGAAAGAAGGGCGATACTTTGCGCCGAATACAAGCGCAGCAATTGCATGCGGAACTAAATACGGCGTCTCACGAGACTGTAGTTTTTTGCGGAGATTTAAATGATGAGTGGGAGAGCCCAAACCTGTCCGCACTCCATAAGCGTGATTGGCTTAAACCGGATCATGAGCAGGAAGGCGCAACCTTTTTGGGCGCGCGTGAGGATGGGACCTGCACGCAGCGAAGGATCGATGCAGTCCAAGTGACAACGGGATGTGAGTGCTCCGCTAGTTTGCGGCGGCGCTTCCCGGCATTGAATACGCCGGTCGGTCCAAACCGGGAGTATCCCAGCGATCATGCCGCCATCGTCGTTGATCTCGAATTTAGTTCGCAAGATGAGGAGGGGGCGTAGTGGCCGACACAGCAAACTATATCGCTGAAACGAACAAACACTTGCGCCCTGAAAAGAATATTGGGTGGCGCGATGTCCTGTCGCTTAGCGCGCATTATTGGGGGCAGCAGAAGCGATTGCTCGGCGTGATACTCATGGTGATTGTCGTTCAAATCTTGATTGACCTTACAATCCCGATCACTTCAGGGCTCCTCGTCGATCGCGTCATCTCTGCATTGAACGGTCAGGCCAGCTATGATCCAGCCTACACCGCCTTATTCCTACTCTCCGGCGCGACGATTGGGTTCCACCTCTTCCGCTGGATCAGGTTCCACTTGCTGCACCACTTCCTGACCAAGGCAATGGATCGAATGCTGAGGGATGGTTTCGGAAAGGTTCAAAGGTTCTCAGCTGACTGGCACGCCACAACATTCGCGGGCGCAACGGTGCGAAAATTGACCCGGGGCAAATGGGCGTTCGATTCCATGACAAGCATTCTCTGGAACAATTTCTTTCCGATATTTTTGAGTGTTTGCGGCCTGACCGCATTGATCGCGTATCGGTTCCCACTGATCGGCTTGATGTTCGCTTGCGTGGTTATTTTTTACACTGCGACGGCCGCGATTATCGCGACTTATTATGTGCGCCCAATGAATATCAAAGCGGCGACGTCGGACAGCGCGATCGGGGCTTCGATGGCCGATACAATCATGAACAATCCAGCCGTCTGCGCCTTCGGTGCTGCGGCGCGAGAAGACACCAGATTTCATGGCCTGACCGAGCACTGGCGGAAATTCTGTCGTCGGGCCTGGGATCGTGGTTCGGACATGTTCTTCGTCCAGAAACTTATTTGGGCTGTGCTCCAGTTTTTCCTGGTTCTGGCGTTTATCCAAATGGTCCAAGCCGGGCGCGCGACGCCGGGCGACGTGACCTTTATTCTTACAGCGAACCTCTTGGTCGGATCATATTTGCGCGCCATCGGAGATCATATCCGCATGCTTCAGCAAAGCTTCAGTGAGATTGCTGATATCGTGGACATCATACGCCGCCCGGTTCAAGTCGCCGATATAGAAGGGGCGGCCGAGATAGCCCCGAGAGCGGGTAAGATCGAATTCGATCGTGTTTCATTCGGTTATGAGGATGGTGCGACCCAGCTTTATGACAATTTCTCGCTCACGATTGGCGCGGGTGAAGTCGTTGGTCTGGTCGGGCCATCTGGCTCCGGCAAATCTACGTTCGTGAAACTCATCCAGCGGCTGTATGACGTTCACAATGGCGCCATTCGTATCGATGGAAATGATATCTCGCAGGTGGAGCAGGCCTCTTTGCGCCGATCGATCGCGCTCGTACCTCAAGACCCATATTTGTTTCACCGCTCGCTGGCTGAGAATATCGCCTATGGGCGACCCGACGCCAGCTTGAATGAAATCAAGGACGCTGCTCGAAAAGCGCACGCTTCTGATTTCATCGAAAATCTGCCGCTTGGGTATGATATGCTTGTCGGGGAGCGCGGCGTTAAGCTGTCAGGGGGTGAGCGGCAGCGCGTTGCAATCGCACGCGCTTTTCTGGCAGACGCACCCATCGTCATCTTTGATGAGGCGACCTCCAGTCTCGACACAATCACAGAGAAGCATATTCAAGATGCCATGGCGGAGCTCATGAAGGGGCGAACTACGATTATGATCGCCCATCGCCTTTCCACTGTCCGTGAAGTCGAACGGATATTGGTTTTCGAGCGAGGGCGGATCGTGGAACAAGGCGATCATGCCTCTTTGATACAGATCCCGAATGGGCGATATCGCGCCCTGCATCAGCTGCAAGCAGAGACTGAACAAGTTTTATTGTGAGCGCGGACACATCACATATGTCGGGTCTCCACAAACCTTTGAGACCATATCCTCGTTTAAAAACGACAGCTTGGGATATGTTTCAATTGCTGGGTCAATACTGGCTTCGACGCCCGGTTCGATTTGCCCTCTCTTGTCTGATCGTCTTCGGCATGGTCTTGGCAGACATTGCTATGCCAATGGCGGCTGGCGCGATGGTCGACCGGATTGTTGAAGCCATCATTGGCGACGGTGACATGTCCGCAGCGCATACAGCCTTGTTCATTTTCGCTGCAGCAGGGGTGATGGGCTTTACTTTGCGCTGGGTTCATTCGCGCGTGTGGAACGGCATGGCCGCCGGCAATATGCGAGAATTATTGGCTGACACGTTCGAGCGCGTTCAACGTTTTTCCTCAGACTGGCATGCCAACACGTTTGCCGGTGCGACCGTTCGCAAAGTCACACGCGGGAAGTGGGCCTATGACAATATGTCGGACATATTCTGGATCCACTTCCTCCAACTTGGACTGGTCGTAGGCGGTATCACGCTGATTATGCTGTTGCGGTTCCCGATTGTGGGGATCTTGTTTTTGGTCACAGTCATTCTGTACATCGTAATATCAACTTGGCTCGCCATTAAATACGTTCGACCAGCCAACGTTAAGTCAGCTGAAGCCGACAGCGCGATCGGTGCTTCGATCGCGGACAGCATTACGAATAATGCGGCGGTTAAAGCCTTTGGCGCGGAGCATCGCGAAGATGCTTTGTTCAGGAACGTTGTCGGACGCTGGTCTGGTCTCGCTCAAAATTCATGGAACCGTGGACAAGACCTCGCAGCGGTTCAGCAATTGCTGTGGATCGGTCTCCAGCTCTCCACGATTTACGTCCTGATCGAGCTCGCGAAAGCCGGGCAGGCGAGCCCAGGCGATGTGACCTTTGTTTTGACGGTGAACTTCATGCTCGGTGGTCGGCTCAGACAAGTCGGAGACCACATCCGCCAGCTGCAACGCACTTCCAGTGAATTTGCCGACGTCGTCGATTTCCACAAACGCCCCGAACAAGTCAAAGACTCGGACCAAGCAACTGACATTGCGCCCAAAGGCGGTCGCATTGAATTTGATCACGTGACGTTTGCTTACGGACAATCCGCGCAGGCCATCTATCAGGACTTTTCAATCGATATTCGCCCTGGCGAACGGATCGGATTGGTGGGGGCATCTGGCGCGGGCAAGTCGACATTCGTGAAATTGATCCAGCGGCTCTATGATATTGATGGCGGAGAAATTCGGATCGATGGGCAGGGCATTGATAAGGTCAAGCAAGCTTCGTTGCGCCGCGCCGTCGCGATTGTCCCGCAAGACCCCTTGCTGTTTCACCGGTCTCTCGCGGATAATATCGCCTATGCGCACCCCGGAGCCAGTCTCGAGGAAATTGCCGAAGCCTCCCGCAAAGCACGAGCTGACATTTTTATCAGGCAGTTAGATTATGGGTTAGACACATTGGTTGGCGAGCGAGGCATAAAACTGTCCGGTGGAGAGCGCCAGCGAGTTGCAATCGCGCGGGCCTTTCTCGCGGATTCCCCAATCGTGATCTTTGATGAAGCCACATCAAGCCTCGATACGATTACGGAAAAACACATTCAAGATGCTATGGCTGAGCTGATGGACGGGCGGACGACAATTATCATCGCACACCGCCTTTCAACTGTGCGGGATGTCGATCGAATTCTCGTTTTTGATAATGGCTCCATCGTCGAACAGGGGACTCATAAGGAATTGCTGGAGAACCCCGATGGCATTTATCGCGCCTTGCATCAGATGCAGACAGACGCAGAGTCTTGAGGGGGAGCAATGGCGCAAAAGATCATCGCGTGGGATTTTGACGGCGTGTTAAACCGCAACATCGTCGATGGCGCATTCGTATGGAAAGCAACCTTCGATCAAGACATCGGCGCGAGCGTCGAAGACTTTTCCGAATTTGTGTTCAGAAGCGGGCGGTTCTCCGATGTCCTCATTGGAAAACGCGATATCAAGGATCTTGTTGCTGAGTGGGTGGCGACGTCCAAATGCGAGAAGAGTGCGAATGAGGTGCTCGACTATTGGTTCGCAAAGGACGCTCTGCCAGACGCAGAGACTCTAATGCTATTGGAGCGGTCAAGAGATCTCGGGTGGCTCAATGTGATAGCGACGAATAATGAAGCGCGGCGGGCTGTCTATATCGAGCAACAGATGGGCTTTGGCGACAAGATTGAGAAAGTTTTCGCGGCCGGGCCAATGGGGTGCAAAAAGCCTGATCCAGCCTTCTTTAAAACGATCGAGGCCGCGCTGAATGCTCATCCTCGCGATTTGATGCTGATTGATGACAAAGAAGAGAATGTGATTGCCGCGCAGTCTTTGGGATGGAGCGGTTTTTACTTTCGCGACGGTGATCATTCGGGCTTGGAGCAAGCTTTGTTTGGCTAAACGCCTAATTCTCAAACATGGGAGAAGTACGCAGAATGATTACGGTTTATGGGCGCCCAGATAGTTCCGCGGTCGCTCGGGTCATGTGGACCCTCGGAGAGTTAGGATTCCCGCATCATCGGATCGATTGGGGAGGTTCTTTCGGCGGCAATGATGAGCGCGATTATCGAGACATGTGTCCGTCAGGTAAAATCCCGGCGATTAAACTTGCAGACGGTGAGACCCTATGGGAGTCGAATGCGATCATCCGATATTTCTGCGCTGCCCAAGATGGGGACGATTTTCTGTCGGATGATCATCTGAGGCGCGCAAAGATAGAGGCTTGGATGGACTGGTCGCCCGCATTCCAGGCCGCTGTTTCCAGCATACGCAGGGCCTATAAGCGTGGGAGTGCAAAGCAAGCCGACATCGACGTCGTTCTGAAGCAGGTTGAGCCTAACTTCATGATCCTCGAACGCCAATTATCTGGTCGGGACTATGTCATGGGCTCTGCTATATCTGCGGCAGACTTTGCTCTTGGGGTATGGGCACATCGGCTCTGGCGATGCCCGCCGGAGGCTAAGCCTACAAATACCCCCGCGACCTGGGCATGGATCGAAAGACTGCAAGCAAGACCAGCGTATCAGGAGCACGTCATGGCCAAAGTTTCAGCCGGTCCTCAATCGATTGGCGGCGGATGAACCGGAATCAGATCGCGCGCGCTGCATAAGTTTTGCACCTGCTTGGATTCGCTGTACCGGTTTAGACAAGTCCCCATTTTTGGCGATCAATCTGACTTCATCTGACATCGCGGCGTCACGGACGTTCATTAATCGTCCTAGCAATTCTTGCCGGAGACTGATCGTGATGCGTTTCGTCCTATTTCTGTCGCTACTTATCTTTGCTTTTATCAGTTCCGCGCAAGCGCATCCGGGCGATCAACACGGTGAAGCAATGCCGCCATGGCAGAAGGCCTCTAGCTGGCCGGATAGAATTGTCGTCACGCTCGCCGATCAACCGCAAAGTCGGTTTTCCGTGACCTGGCGGACCGATGCGACCGTCACCGAGACGATCGCGCAAATTGCGGTCGCCACCGAAGACGCTCGTTTTGATCTCGCCGCAGAGACCATGTCAGCGCGGACAGAACCATTGAATCCAGCGCTGCCGGAGCTGCAAGGAACCGTCTATCAAGAGCCCATGAATGCCGGTATTGCAGCGGCGCACTTTCATTCGGTAACCTTCACCGATCTTGAGCCCGATACGGTCTATGCATATCGCGTTCGAGGCGCGCGGGGCGCGTGGAGTGAGTGGTTCCAGACCCGGACAGCTGCCGAAACCGGACCCGTAAAATTCATCTATGTTGGCGACGCCCAAAACGGCGTCATGTCGCATTGGTCACGGTTAATCCGCGCCAGTTATGCCGCGGTTCCAGATGCCGATTTCATTCTTCACGCCGGTGACTTAGTGAATCGCGCCTCCCGCGACTTTGAATGGGCAGAATGGTTTAAAGCGGTCAGCCATATTCACGGGATGATCCCGGCGCTGCCAGTCGCTGGAAACCACGAATATGCACGCCTAGGGCTCTCTCCCAATCAGACCGACCGAATCTTGTCGATCTTCTGGCGCCCGCAATTTACGCTGCCAATTGAAGGGGAACTGCCCGCCGATCTGCACGAAGTGGTGTACGACATGCGCTACTCGCAAGACTTGCACATTTTCATCTTGTCGACTCAGAATAGCGACATCCAGACCCAAGCCGATTGGCTAAACAAACAGCTCGCGGCCAGTGATGCGACTTGGAAAGTCGTTTCTATGCATCATCCGATTTTTTCGTCCGGTCGCGGCCGCGACAGCGCCGACCGAAGAGCTGTCCTGCTGCCCGTGCTTGAGCGACATGCCGTCGATCTCGTTTTGCAAGGACATGATCATACTTACGCACGCGGGGCCATCGGCCAAACCCCTGAGCGCTTAGGTTGGCGCGATGCCGGCGGACAAGTTCAGACCATGTTCGTGAACTCTGTGAGCGGGCCCAAGCAGTATGAATTCCAGGAAACGGGCTGGGATATGTATGAGAAAGACGGTGTCGAGCTCGCGCGCCGCGCTGAAAATACGCCCTTCTATCAGATCATCACGGTTGATGGCGATACGCTGCACTATGAGGCCCGTACGGTCCTGGATCAGCTTTACGATGATTTCGAAATGCGCAAATCGGGTGGTGTGAAGCAGATTACGCGCGGCGCGACGTCGACCATGGAAGAGCGATCTTACCAGAATACGGGCGACTATCCCGGCGTGAATGACCTGAAGTAATAGTTTCACGATTTTATGACGGGCGTGCTCGCACGAAGTTCTATTTCTGACGAGAGCTTAAAGTAGGGGATTTTTCTAATCCTTGCCCGCAAAGTGGAAGGAAGTAAGTTTGAAGCTACGCGTCCTTCTCGCGGCGGTCACCGTCTTTTCCACGCCAGCGTTAGGTCAGGGGGCGGCTGATCAAACGCTCGTATTTGAGCCGGACTTCTTTCAGCGATTTGTGCCTCAAACGGCACTGGATATGGTGGAGCGCGTCCCAGGGTTCAGCATAGACCAGGGTGAGAATCGCCGCGGTCTGGTCGGGGCTGCGGGCAACATCCTGATCGATGGCCGCGTCCCGGTTATTAAGGGGCAGGGCATAAGAGGCATATTAAGGCGTATTCCGGCTTCGACCGTGGAACGCCTCGAACTTATTCGCGGGTCGGGAACAAGCGCATCCAACTCGCAGTCGGTTATTCTCAATATCATACGTCGGCAAGGAGGTGGCTCGGGGGTCTGGCGCGCCACTTTCGATTATACAGATGACGATCGATTAAGCCCGAACGCAGATGTGACCTGGGCGGGTCAATCCGGAAGCATTGAATACCGCGTATCTGGGGACTTCAGGAAGTGGCACGACCCAAGATCGGGCACGGAAGATACGTTTAATGGGCTGGATATCTTGGAAGAGCGTTTGACTGAAGAGAGTGTAAGAGATGACGAGCGTATCGGTTTGTCGGGAGAAATAAAGACACCGATAGGGCTTGGAGAGCTGCTCTTGGTAGGAGCCTTCGAAACCCGTGAAGGTCGCACATCTGAGACGTCTCAGGTTCTCAATGCGCAAAACACGATCGATGGACTGGAACTCGTTTTATCCGATCAAGAAAATGAGAGCGGCGAATTCTCCGCGAATTATTCCAGACAACTCGGCGAGTGGAGGACGGAACTGTCCGCGCTCTTCTTGGCTGAACGTTCCGACACGCGACAAGAGAATACAGAGTTCGATTCGGGCAACATATTAGATGAGCGCGCAATCGAGGCTGAAACATCTGATGATTTTGAGGGCATCCTGCGAGCGGCTACCTCAAGGAGTGTCGCAAACGGTGCGTGGTCTTTCGAGGGAGAGGTCGCTTTTAACAAGCTCGATAAAAGTCTCCGATTGACCGAAGACGACGGCTCGGGACCCATTCTGATCGATTTGCCGGGCGCAAACACGCTCGTTGAAGAAACACGCAGCGAGTTTGGTGTTACTCGATCTTGGGATGTGACCTCTTTGTGGAATGTGGAAACCGGTCTCGCCTACGAGCATTCTCGGTTGAGCAATGAAGGCGATTTCTCTGATGAAAGAGACTTGAGCTATTGGAAGCCCTCCATCCAGATTTCGCGCAAATTCGGCGATGATGATCAGGTGCGTTTTCGAGTGTTCCGCGATGTTGACCAGTTAGACTTTGAAGATTTCGCAGCCGGAGTTGAGCTAGATAATGAAAACATAAATGCAGGGAATGCTGATCTCCTCCCGGAGACATCCTGGCGCGCGGAGATCGCCGCAGATTGGCGCTTCGGAGATGGAGCACTCGAACTTTCTGTCTTTGGATGGGACATTGAGGAGGCTCAAGACTTTGCTCTCTTCATTGCGGATGGAGAGCAATTTGATACGCGCGGAAACATTGGTGATGGAACCATTTACGGATTGAGCGCCAGGCTTGAGACTCCGCTAAGTTTCGTTCCCGGAGGAACAATTGTGATTGGCGGTCTTTGGCAGGACAGCGAAGTCGAAGATCCGCTTACGGGCGAAACAAGAGCTCAATCTGAAACGACCGAGGCGACTTACGAATTTGAGTTTCGACAAGACCTCGAGTCGATGGCATTGGCATGGGGAATAGAATTTGAGCGAGAAGAGCAAGCCCCCGAATTTCGATTTGACCGTGTGACAGCCGCTCAAGACCGAGATCAAACGCGGATTTGGGTCGAAACCACGGCCTTCGGAAACTTCAAAGTCAGGCTGGCTTTGGATGATTTTTCAGGATCACTCCAAACCCGCGATCGGCAACGCTTTGACCCCAATAGATTGGGGGCGTTCGATCAATTCGAGCGCCGCGAACGGGAGCAAGGGCCGAGCTTAAGTCTCCGATTGCAAGGGGTGTTCTGATCGCGGATCACCGTACTAGCCGCTAGATTTGTCCAGTGGTTGTTCGGTGGATCGACATGTCACTGTCGCACTCAACAACTACCGCTCCTTGCTGAAGTGGAGGAATACCAAATGAGCTCATTACCCAGTATCTCAAAACGTACCTTGTTAAAGGGCATCGCTGCGGGCGGATTTCTAGCACCCGAACTCCAAGCGCTCGCACAGCGGGGGATCTTTCCAAAGCTTTTGCTGGGCCCAATGCTAGGGCCGCCGACGCCGACATCCGTAAGTCTGTGGGCAATGATCAATGGCGTTTATGACGTGGTTATTGAGTATGCGGATAATGCCGTTTTCCGAAATCCGAAGCAGACCGCTCCGATCCGAGCGCTTGAGGAAAACCTCTATATTGTTCGCCCGACGATTGGAGGATTAAGTCCGGCAACAACCTATTGGTACCGCTTTGTTGTCAATGGACGCGGACAAGAAGGAGGGCATTCTCTCCCCATGGGCCAGTTCCACACCGCGCCCGCCATTGGCGGCAAATCAGATTTCGTCGTCGGATACGGATCGTGTGCTAATTTTAGCTACGATTCAGAGCAGCCGGTTTGGCGCGCGGTATCGGCCCATATGCCGGATCTGTTCTTCAATCTCGGAGACAATATCTATTGCGACTCGTTTGAGCCTTTTGTTTTGGATTTCGAGTATCAGCGCCAACGGGGCGTCGCCACGTATCAGCACGTGGGTCGAAATATCCCGCAATTAGCGATTTGGGATGATCACGATTTTGGTTTGAATGATCATGACCGCACCAATCCGATCAAGGACAACGCTCTTGAAGCCTTCAAACGGTATTGGCTGAATCCGGCTTATGGCTTGCCCGATACACCAGGCGTTTTCTTTTCTTATCGATACGGTGCGGTCGATTTTATCTTCACTGATGGGCGTTATTATCGCGATCCGAATGCGCAAGAGGATACACCTGAAAAGACGATGCTCGGAAAGCAGCAGCTTGAATGGCTCAAAGACACGCTGAAAGCGTCGGAGAGTGTATTCAAGATTTTGGCTTGCGGCAGCGGTTGGTCAAAAAACAAAGGCCCAGGTGGCGATGCATGGTCTTCATTCCTGCATGAGCGAGATGGGTTGTTTGACTTCATCCGGGATGAAGAGATTGAGGGCGTAATCTTGATTTCAGGAGACACTCATATTGGTGAATTTAACTGCATTCCTTGGTCCAACCGTGGCGGCTACGACCTATACGACTTGGTGAGTTCACCAATTTCGAGCAGGCAGTCGCATAGCTGGCTAAAACGTGAACCTGAAATTCGCCTTCGAACGCCGCCCTACACAATCGGGCCAAACGTTGGCTTCATGAATTTCGACTTTGAGGGTGAGCCCTCTATGACGTGGTGGCTCTCAAAACCAGATGGGAAACCCACATGGGCACCTGCAACCTTTAAGATTAGTCAGTTGAGAAATGGCGTGTCTTCTTTTCGCGAATTTTTGCAGGACTGACTTTGGGGCAGAAACAACGGATATTGAGCTTGGCGCTCATCGCTACTTCTATATGGGCGTCAGTCGCGGCGGGCGCGCAACCTGTGTTGAAATCGCACCCTCAACCCTGGCGCGCGGAGCGTGCATGGGACTTGCCGGATTGGTTCACACTCAAAGGCGAGGCGCGCGTTCGATATGAGAGTCTCGAAGGTCAATTCCGGTCCAGTCGTGAGGGAAGTGACCAGCTTCTACTCTTCAGAAGCCTGCTGCTAGCGGAAGCTGATTTGGGTAACGTCTCGCTCGGGGTAGAGCTTCAAGATAGTCGCACCTATTTGGGAGATGAGGGTACGCCGCTCGGGTCGAGCATCGCCAACCCTCTGGATTTTTTGCAAGCCTATGCTCGGTTCGATGACATTCCCGGCCCTCTGGGGCCTGGTTCTAAGGGGAGTTTAAAACTGGGGCGACAAACAGTTTCAATTGGTTCGAAAAGGCAAATTGAGCGCGTCGATTTCGCGAATGTCATCAAGTCATATACCGGGCTGAATTATCAATCGACGAATTCGCGTGGAGATGAATTTCACGCTATCTATGTCGTGCCCACTGCTCGCTTTCCGAACACGCGACCCGCCCTCGATGACAATGAATTGTCAGGCGATGAAGAGCAGTGGAATAGGCATATTTTCGGGTTGCATTATAGGCGCGCCGATATCGTGCCCACAATTGTTCCAGATCTCTGGGGTGAGGTGTTTTTATACGGGCTTGAAGAGCGCGATAGCGAGACGTTCCCGACCCCCGACCGCTCATATCTGGCCCCTGGTTTCAGGCTCTACCGAAAACCTCAGAAGAGTCGATGGGACGTGGATATAGAAGGGGCTCTGCGCCATGGGACACGCTATGCGACCAGTGCGTCATCGGACACGGAGAGCCTCGCGGTTGATGCATCAATGTTGCATGCGGAGCTCGGCTATACATTCGACGCGCCATGGCAGCCCCGGATCGCGTTTGAATATTATTGGGCGAGTGGTGACTCAGATCCGACAGACGCTAAATTCGACCAACACGAGCGACTGTTTGGATCTCGTCGATCCGATCTGAACAATACCTCGATCCATGGACCCCTTACCCCCGCCAATCTTAACTCACCAGGGTTTCGCGTCGAAGTTAAACCAAATGATCGATGGGATGGTCGGTTTTACTATCACGCGGCGCATTTGGCTTCAGAAACGGATTCTTGGGTAATCGCTCGCAGGCGAGATCCATCTGGCCAATCTGGAGATTTCATCGGGCATGTTCTCGATGCGCGGGCACGTTATTGGGTTGTGCCGGATAGTCTGCGACTTGAACTCGGTGCTTCAGCGCTGGTCTATGGCGACTTCGCCAAAAACGTACCGAACGGTCCTGATGGTGATGGAACGGCATTCGGATATGCACAGCTGACTTTGTCGTTCTAAGAGGCTTCGTGCCGCTTGGACGAAAAGTGAATTTGTCGCGTTCGCAATGTTGAAAATTCATATGCGCGTCTTGTTAGCGGCGCATCCTTAAAGAACTGGGAATCGAAACGCGACAATGGTGGAGCTTTGTATCGCTCCCGTGACCTAAGGTTCGTTGATTGGACCATCCCATTGAACCGAGTTGCCAGCGCAACGCATAAGCGGAGGAAATGAAGTGAAGGACCAGATCACAAAAGCCGAAGTCACACGCCGATCTTTCATGGCAGGGACCACTGTCCTCGGTGGGGCGATTTTAACCAGCCAGAGCGCGAGCGCGGACCCGATGACGACCGAAGAGACCTGGTCCAAACCCTCAAATGTTATCGAACAGATTGTGGAAGTCTTTGGGGGTTTTGATTTCGATCAAGAAAGCGCCGAAGCTGTGCGCAAGAATGGCACTGACAACGCTCGCTTGGCTTATCA
>JBCBQS010000045.1:0-15115 GCA_039820085.1 Pseudomonadota bacterium | reverse complement strand
GGCAATCATCGTCACCGCGAATGGTCGATCAGTCAGTATCGAACCTATGTCGCACTCGAGCGCGACAGGAGGTTATGCCGTCACGCCTTCCGCGAATGTGAAGCTTGCAGGCGGAAAACTTGCTGGTCTCGCAACCGCGGAACGATTTATCGATGTTGCAGCTTCGTTTCGATTGAGCGGCGCGCAGCGATTGGCCGTCGGACCTTTTGCTAAGGACACGACATTTCAAATGCAATCAAACTGGACGAGCCCAAGTTTCAAAGGCGGCGTATTGCCGGATCAACATACGGTTGGCGAGAGCCAGGATGGGTTTGAAGCAACTTGGCGCGTGCCGTATCTTGCGCGTGGGATTGCAGGCGCGGGTGCCAATATCGACGTCGGTGCGGTCAACCGCTGGAACTTCCGCGATATGGCCGTCCAATTCATTAAAGAAGCAAGCCCCTATCAAAGCGTCGAGCGCGCTTTGAAATATGCGGCGATGTTTATTGGCTTTGTGTTTCTAGCTTATTTTCTGTTCGAGATCACTAGCCGCGTTAGGGCACACCCGGCGCAATATGTTCTGGTCGGGCTCGCACAGACGATCTTCTACATGCTCTTGCTCGCCTTTTCAGAACGGATCGGCTTTGATTTCGCGTTCTTGATTGCGGCAACGATGACGGTCACCTTGACCGCCTATTATGCGCGAACCGTCTTCAGATCCCGCGTATACGGTCTTCGCGCACTGGCCATTTTGAGTGGGATTTACGGACTTATCTATGTTTTGATGCGCGCCGAAAACCACGCTCTGCTTGCTGGGGCCTTAGCGAGTTTTGGGGCAATTGCACTAACAATGTATATGACCCGAAACGTCGATTGGTATGGTGAGAATAAGTCACCCGCGCCTGCGTGATCGGCCATACCGTCCAACTGAAAGACCGTTCCATTAGGGGCGGTCTTTTTCTATATGGTCCCGGGGAGCCTACATCTCGAACGCGGTGTCAGGCCCTGCGGCTAAATGCGTCGACACATATTCGCGCAAGGCGAGCGTGAGCGCAGTGGCGTCTCCATCAAGGCGCTCTGGGGTAATCAATGGCCCAAACGTCATTTCGAACGGGCTTCCGCTTTTGTTCAACAGCTCATGAAACAGCGTGATGTCGCGGAGTTCCCCGTTGAGCTGTGAGAACAGATAATAGAGCCAGGAGTTCTTTGCTTTCAAATTGAGCGGTTGAACAGGGGCTTTGTGTTTGCGGGCCAAGCTGACCACGGTTGGCATCCAATCTTGTTCAGTCAGAACGCCATCGATTTTCTTTGCGAGTTTTCCAGATGGAAAAATCACGATGCACTTTTCTTCAGCGAATGCCTCTTTTGCGAGGCGGAGCGTTTCGCGCGTTTTCGCCGGTGAGCGTTTATCCATGACCCACTCCACCGGGATCAGGACATCGGTAAAGCCAGGATTGACGCGTAGAGCATCGGCATTCGCGAAAAAGACGATGTCGCGTCGCACGCGGCGCAGCGCATCCCAAACCGCGACGCCATCGGCGAGCCCGGTCGGATGGTTTGCAGCGACAACCAGTCGACCCGTCTTCGGCATTTTCTCAATCGCATTGAGGGTCAGGTCCACGGATAATTCAGCGGTCAGATGATCAAAACTGTCACCGCCATTCAAAGTCTGCAAATAGTCCGCCGTTCGACAGGCGCGGTCATATCCAAGGACAGAATAAAGCAGTGGACGAATCACTGACCAGGACCAGTGACTGACAAAACTTGGACATCTTTCTTTTATGAGTCGATCAACAATATGATCATCGCTCGCCTCCAGCTCTGCCAAAAAGGCAGCATGCGTGCTTGCAGCTGGTAGCGTTTTGCTCGTCATAAACTCCCGTCTCCATTGGCTTTGGAGGATTTCGAACAATCCCTATCACAGTTCGTGCCAGCTTGGCGACGACCCCAACCAGCCGCCGCGAATCTGTAGCATTGTCAACACTTTGGTCACTTTCGCTTTACCATCCTGTAATCCGTTGGTGGCAAAGTAAGTCTCAGAAGCGGGCTAGGCGAGAAGCGCCGGGGTAACAACGGTAGAGTCGTAAGGGTAAATTTGATGAAAGTTCTTTGGGTCGAAGATCACGAACCAGTGCGGGAATTATTGCTGGTGGCGGCGGACAAAGCGGCACGCGCACGGGTCCCGGTTGATCTTGTAATGGCAACGACCCTGATGGAGGCGGAAAATCGTCTGCGTCTTGAACGGTTCGATCTGGTTATCCTCGATCTGACACTGCCGGACAGCTTTGACGGTGACATGACCATCGCGCGCGTCGCGAATATGGGCAAACACCGCATCGCTGTATGTTCAGCTCAACCAGAGCGCGACCAAGCCGTTGCAACGGCGATAAAATGCGGTGCCAATGTCGCCCCGAACGCAGTCTTTAAAGCGAAGCTCCCATTCAACCGGTTTATTCAACGGGCTGAGACGTTCCACGATTTCCTGCTCGAGCAAATGCCGGGCGCCAGCAATGGTGTCGCTGTCGCCGCTTAATGCGGTGCATCACCAATCCAACAGGTTCAATCTGACCGGCTCGGCGCAACCATCGCTTTGAGCCAACTCAATAGTGAATTGCCTTTCAATTGCTCCTCGTAGGCGCCGTCAAAGAACCGGTAGACGGATTTAGGATCTGCAAACAGATCCAGGCGCGTGCGCGTTAAGTCGGCAGGATCAAACGTTCGGATCACACGTGCCGGATTGCCGACCGCTATTGAATTGGGCGGGATATCTGTCGCAACGACGGCGCGTGCGCCAATCACTGAATTTTCGCCAATCGTGACGCCTTTCCCAACAAATGCGCCATCGCCGATCCAGACATTGTCGCCGAGCGTGACCGGCTTGGTTTTGCCGTGAACGTCGGCGCGATCATAGACGCCGTGCCAGTCGCAATCGGTCACTGTGGCGCTGTGCGCGAACATGCAACCAGACCCAATTGTGATTCGTTCGCCCGCCATAAAGCGCCCACCGGGTGCGACGAGGCACGCATCACCAAACGTCAAAGACGCGCGTCCACCGGGTGGAGCCCAGCAAGTGAAGCGCACCAAAGCGTCTTTGTCGGCGACCACATGGAAGCAATCACCGGCTTCGATCCCAGCGCCAAACAGGCGAATGTGCCAAGGCTTCCCCATTTGCCAATGCGGGCCAAGCCGATCCATGTACGGGATAATCTGCCATTTCGCATAGAAACGATCGAAGCGTTGATTGAGCTTATACATCCAAAAAGGGCGGGGATCGCGGCGCATGTCCCGCTGTTAAAACGGATTTGGCCGGCAGCGAAAGGGGCATGATCCATCGCTGGGCCCGTCTCGCGGGACTGCAAATCGATGCAGATACAATCTGAGCTTGCGTTTCAAGGTTCACTGCGGCATACGCGCGGTGGGCCAACTCTCCCCAACGAGAGTCAGCCTATCTGTAAGGATAGGAGTACAAACAGATGACTGATGTCGCCAAACCCGACATGCGCCCTGCATGTCCGCTTTTCTCTTCTGGGCCGACCGCAAAGCGTCCTGGATTTTCTCTTGAAAAACTACAAACCGCAGCGCTTGGACGCTCGCATCGCTCCGTGACCGCGAAAGCGAAATTGAAGCAAGCTATTGAACGGACCAAAGACATTCTTGGTTTGCCCGAAGACTATCGGGTCGCGATCGTTCCCGCGTCCGATACAGGCGCGGTTGAAATGTGCATGTGGTCAATGCTGGGTCAACGCGCTGTCGATGTCTTTGCTTGGGAAAGCTTCGGAAAAGACTGGGTCACCGATGCGGTGAATGAGCTACAGCTCAAGGACTGTAACATCCATGTCGGCGACTATGGCGTGCTGCCGCCATTTGAGCAGGCGCGCGATGATGCTGATATTGTTTTTACCTGGAACGGTACGACGTCAGGGGTTCGCATTCCGAACGCTGACTGGATTAAGCCAAACCCTGATCGCGTGGTGATTTGCGACGCCACTTCTGCCGTTTTCGCTCAAGATATGGAGTGGGAAAAGCTCGATGTCGTGACGTATAGCTGGCAAAAAGTGCTCGGCGGCGAAGCGGCTCACGGGATGCTCATCCTATCGCCAAATGCTGTACGCCGCTTGGAGAGCTATAAACCAGATCGGCCGCTGCCAAAAATCTTCCGCATGACCAAGGGCGGTAAGCTCAATGAAGCGCTCTTTGAGGGTAACACGATCAACACGCCGTCGCTTTTGTGCACGGAGGACTATCTTCAAGCCCTGGATTGGGCCGAGGAGTGCGGTGGCTATCAGGGGCTGAAAGCGCGCTCTGACCGCTCGCTTGCAATCCTGACCGATTGGGTCGCGAAGACCGATTGGATTGAATTCCTATGCGCCGATGATGAGGTCCGGTCCAATTCGGGCGTCACATTCTCCATCGTTCATCCAACATTTGCGAAAATGGATGAGGCCACACAGCGCGCGTTTTTAAAACGCATGATGAAGCGACTCGAAGACGAAGATGCGTGTTTCGATGCGAACGGCTATGCCAAAGCCCCTCCGGGCCTACGGATTTGGTGCGGCGCGACCGTCGAACCAGATGACGTCGCGAAGCTAACGCCTTGGCTCGACTGGACCTTCGCTGAAGAACTCGCTGCGCTTTAAGCCGGCGATTTACACTCCCCCAATTCTTAAAGCCCCTGGATTTGCTCCAGGGCAAACGGAGCATGAAATGCCCAAAGTACTCGTTGCAGACAAACTCGCCCCGGCTGCCGTTGAGATTTTCCACAATCGCGGTCTTGAAACGGAAACAGCCGTTGGGCTCAGCAAAGATGAGCTGATCGCCAAAATCCCCGAATTTGATGGGCTCGTGGTGCGCTCAGCATGTAAGCCGGATGCAGACATCATTGCCGCCGCTGACAATCTCAAAGTGATTGGACGCGCCGGAATTGGCGTCGACAATATCGATATTAAAGCTGCGACTGGCAAAGGCGTCGTGGTTATGAACACGCCGTTTGGAAATGCGGTGACCACCGCAGAGCATGCGATCGCGATGATGTTCGCGGCTGCACGACAAATTCCGGCGGCGAACGCGGGCACCCAAGCTGGCGCGTGGCCGAAGAAAGCGTTCATGGGGACGGAGCTGTCCTACAAAACGCTTGGCTTAATTGGCTGCGGAAACATCGGAGCACGGGTCGCCGAACGTGCAAAAGGACTACAGATGAAGGTCCTCGCCTATGACCCGTTCCTCACCGAGGAACGCGCTGTCGAGCTGGGTGTTGAAAAGGCGGCTGATCTTGATGCGATGCTGGCGCGCGCTGATGCCATTACACTGCACACACCGTTGACGGATCAGACGCGAAACATCTTGTCAGCAGAAGCGATCGCGAAAACTAAGAAGGGTGTGATAATCGTAAATTGCGCGCGCGGCGGTCTCGTCGACGAAGCCGCTGTCGCTGAAGGATTGAAGTCTGGTCACATCGCGGCGGCCGCATTTGATGTGTTCGCGGAGGAACCTGCCAAAGACAATGTATTGTTCGGCGCGCCGAACTTCATTGCAACACCGCACTTGGGCGCTGCGACGACCGAAGCGCAAGAAAACGTGGCTTTGCAAGTCGCGGAGCAGATGAGCGATTACTTGCTGACCGGAGCGGTGACCAATGCGCTGAATATGCCGTCCATTACGGCAGATGAGGCGCCGCGTTTGAAGCCGTTTGCAGCGCTTGCAGAAAAGCTCGGCCTGTTTGCTGGGCAAATCAGCGATTATGGCTTCGAAGAAGTCGTGATCGAATATGAAGGCGAAGTGGCGGAGCTCAATCGCAAGCCTCTGACCGCTGCAGCACTTGCGGGTCTGCTTCGCGCCTCTCGCGGTGACGTGAATATGGTCTCTGCGCCGGCCATCCTGAATGAAAGCGGGGTGAAACTCGCTGAGACCAAAACAGAAGATAGCCCGGTCTATGACAGCCTGATCCGGATTAAAGTGCTGACTAAGCGGACCGAGAATGATCCTGAGCCCGGTTGGCGCTCGCTCGCTGGAACACTGATCGCCGGTCAACCTCGAATTGTTGAGGTAAAAGGCATGGCGCTTGAGGGCGATTTCAGTCCGACCGTGCTTTACGTGAACAATCTCGACAAACCTGGCTTCATCGGATCGCTCGGCGCGCTTTTGGGAAAAGAAGAGATCAATATCGCGACCTTCCATTTGGGTCGAACGGATGCGGGCGGAGAAGCTATTGCGTTGATCGGCATCGATAGCGAACCATCGATTGATCTGGTCAAGCAACTCAAGGCTCTGCCGCATGTTCGTTATGCCAAAGTGCTGAATTTCTAAATCTGTCTTTGTCTTATGGGTGGGTGATCTATGTCCCACCCATGAGCGACCAAATCGACCCGGATATCAGCGGCATTATTGAAATGGCTTGGGACGATGAAACGTCGTTCGAGGCCATTCAGGCACAGACAGGCCTCGCCGAAAAAGACGTCATCGCGATCATGCGGCGAGAGATGAAACCCAGCAGTTTTCGGATGTGGCGAAAGCGTGTTTCGGGGCGCTCCAGCAAGCATCGCTCAAAATCAACCACCTAGTTCCGGCAGCAAAATAAAATTTTCCTGGACTCTTTACGCGAGTCGCAAATCGGATTCTGATTCGCTTATCAAACAAAAAAGGTGAGCGATCATGGCAATGACACAACGACAAGCGCTCGACCTTTGGCGGTGTGCCCTGACTGCCTATGTGCGCTCCGATGAGTCAGATATGACAGCCCGTCAGCAAGCGGTTTTGATGACTGTAGCTTTGACACCCGGACCCCATACCGTCCGGGGGCTGTCGGGCCATCTTAATATCGCCAAACCGGCTGTCACGCGCGCCCTAGATGTGCTCGAACGCAACGGATTGATTAAGCGTATTCCTGATGAAAACGATCTGCGGAGTGTCCTGATCGAGCGCACCACCCAAGGCATGGATTGGCTCCGCGCGTTTGGTGGACAGATCCAAGCGGCCGAAGCCGGAGACGTAGAGGCTGGCTCACTTGATACCGCCGATCGTGCGGTTGCCTAAATAATTCCTTGGTGTTCTGGCTATAAACAACCCAATGAGTGGTTGGAGCCGCAATATGCTATCTTATGATGACCCGAGATTGACCCTTCCCGACGCCGGTGAAGGTCAGCGCTTGCAGGTGAATGCTGGTGTCGTCGCTATGCGTAAGCAGCCGACCCCAGATGCCACCCAGGTCAGCCAAGTCCTGCATGGTGAAACGGTCATCTTACACCACGAAGAGGGTGAATTTGGCTTGGTTCAGTGCGAGCATGATCGGTATGTTGGCTGGGTGCTGATGGAGGCATTATCTGCCCCCGCTTTGCGACCTAGTCACCGCGTGATCACCGGCCGCTTGCATACCTATGCGGAACCAAAGATTTCGGGTGCGCCGCATTTTGTGCTTGGTTCAGGCGCGCTTTTGGCGGCGTCGGGCAAACAGGATGGTCGCTATATCGAATTTGAACGCGCCGGTTGGGTGGTCGATCATTTGGTCGCGCCACTTGAGGCCTTGGAAACGGATCCCGTCGCGGTGGCGGAGCGGTTTTTGAGCACGCCTTATCTCTGGGGGGGGCGCGATTGTCTTGGGGTGGATTGCTCCGGCCTGGTGCAGATAGCTTTCGGTGCCTGCGGTGTGCCAGTGCCGCGCGATAGCGACATGCAATTTGAATGGCTGGGTGTCCCGATTGAGGACTGGCAAACGCCAGGGGCATTGCAGCGCGGCGATCTGATTTTTTGGAATGGGCATGTTGGTTTCATGACGGATGCGGACACGCTGCTTCACGCCAATGGAACATTTATGACGACGATGACAGAACCTCTGCGCCCTGCGATTGCGCGCATCGCAACTGAATACGGCGAGCCGATTGGGGCTCGCCGCGTTTCTATTTCCGATGAAAAAGCGAAAACGCCTGGCTGGCTTACTCGTCAGGCGTAGGTTCTTCGATCACTTCAGCAGCTTCCGCAGCCGCGTCTACAATCGCCTCGGTGCCTGCGTCTGCAGCAGCTTCGATGGCGTCGTCTACGGCCGCCTCGGCTTCAATCGCTGCATCGCCCGCAGTATCCGCAGCGCCTTCAATGACGGCGGTATCGGTTTCTGCAAGGTCACCGGCGGCCTCTTCAGCAGTGCCTTCGGCGGCTGCAGCTTCCAGAGGGGCAGGTGGTTCTGGCGCGTCTGGGCTGTAGCTTGCCAAATATGCAAGCACCGCAGCGCGCTCGTCATCCCGATTTAATCCAGCAAAGGCCATGCTGGTGCCTCTTGCATAAGATGACGGGTTCGCAAGCCATGCGTCCATGCGCTCCCATGACCAATTGCCTTCAGTGCTCGATAGGGCACCTGAATAACTGAAGCCCGCTTTGCCTTGTTTTTCGGCCCCCAAGATTCCGTAGAGATTTGGACCTGTGCCGTTCGTGCCACCCTGGTCGACTGTGTGGCACGTTGCACACTTCGCACGATAGCTGCGCTCGCCGCGTGAGAGGTCTGCACCGATCAGGAGAGCGCCAAGGTCGTAAATTTCTTCAATGACTTCGCCTGCGCCGCCGACTTCTGCGATATCGACGCGGAAACCTTTGAAATTGTATTCAGCCCAAGCGTTCAATGACTCGTGCTCTTTATGGTGATGGTGGCCACCACCAAATACGATGTACGAAACTTCTCTCAGGCCCATAACGGTGAGGCCGATCGCTAGAAGCGCTCCGAAAATCTTGTTTAGTCCGAGTTCGCCCATGGGTGATCCCTCAATATTCCAGTCTTGCGCGCGCCTTCTGACACGCTATGCGTTCGCGATCAATATATACAAATGTGGCAGATCGCGCGTTACCTGTTTCAGCGGCGAAACCGCGCAGGTCTGTTACTGATATCTTTATACGATCAAGCTCGTCAGATACCGATCGTGCGTGACTTTGGGAGGGTGCCAATGACCCAGGGAAAGATTTCTTATCAGGGCGAGCGCGGGTCGAACTCGCACATCGCTTGCCTGGACATGTATCCCGACTTTGACGCGGTCGCGTGCCGGACGTTTGAAGATGTTATTGCATCTGTTGAGACCGGCGAGTCGCAATTGGCTATGATTCCGGTTGAGAATACGATTGCCGGTCGTGTCGGCGACATTCACCACTTACTCCCGGCGACCAGCTTGCACATGATCGGTGAGCATTTAATGCGGATCCGGTTTCAGCTGATGGCGCTAAAAGGCACCAAGATTGATGAAATCGAACGCGCTTACAGCCATGTCATGGCGCTCGGCCAGTGCCGGAATTTTCTGCGCGACCATAATATCCAAGCTCGAACGGCTGCGGATACCGCGGGGGCGGCGCGACAAGTCGCCGAGCGCGCAGATCCCAAGGCAGCCGCAATCGCGCCGGCTCTGGCCGCAGAAGAATACGATCTGGAAATTCTCGCCCATGACATCGAAGATGCGAGCCACAACACCACGCGGTTTGTGATCATGGCGCCAGAACCGCTCGATATTGAGCCTGAGGATGGCCCAGCGATCACGGCCTTCTTGTTCCAAGTCCGCAACATTCCTTCATCGCTCTACAAAGCGCTTGGCGGGTTCGCGACCAATGGCGTGAACATGACGAAGCTGGAAAGCTATCAAATCGAAGGCTCGTTCAGCGCGTCGCAATTCTACGCGGAAATCGAAGGCCATCCAGGGGATCGGCCCGTGCAGCTTGCGCTTGAAGAGCTTGGCTTTTTCTCAAATTCTCTGAAGATATTGGGGGTCTATCCCCGCAATCCGGCGCGCCAAGAGATACAAGGCCCGTAAGCCACGACGTCTCTAAACTTTTCCCTGCGTGACCCTTGCCTTGGCGAGGGGTTCCGTCATCCTGTCAAAAAAGACCACAGACAGGAGGAAACACAGCATGGCAGGGAAACATGTCCTGATCATTGGCGCTGGTTTGGGGGGGCTGTGCGCTGCGATCAAGCTGCAAGAAGCGGGTCACACATTTACGATCATTGAGAAAATGGATCGAGTGGGCGGAACATGGGCCCAAAACACCTATCCGGGTGTCGCGTGCGATGTGCCCGTTGCATTGTATCAATTCAGTTTCGCACAAAGCGTCAATTGGAGCCGGGCCTATCCGCAAGGGGGCGAGATCCAAGCCTATGCAGAAGAAATTACCGATCGCTACCAATTGCGACCCAATGTGAAATTGGATGATGAAGCGGTGAGCGCGGTTTGGGACGAGACGGCGAAAACTTGGACGGTGACAACCGCGAGCGGCGCTGCTCACACGGGCGATGCAGTGATTGGCGCGCTCGGCCAACTCAATCGCCCGAATTGGCCAGCCATCCCAGGTAAAGAAAGTTTTGGTGGCGCGATTACCCATTCGGCGCAATGGGATCATTCTATCGATATGGCTGGCAAACGCGTCGGCGTGATTGGATGTGCCGCGAGCGCTGTGCAGATCATTCCAGAGCTCGCCGAGCAAGCGGATGAACTGATCGTTTTTCAACGCAGCCCGAATTGGGTCATTCCGCGTCGCGACATTGCGATGAGCGCGGAAGAAGGGGCCTTACTCGGCACTGACCCAGAGCTGGCCGTGAAGATCGGCGCGATGAACCGTCAGATCATCTACGAGCAAGCCGATACATTCTTCTGGCAAGCTTTCAAATGGACCCCAGAGGGACGTGCAGCCTATCACCGGATCGCGATGAACCAATTGGAGAGTCAGGTGCCGGATGCCGAATTGCGCGCAAAGTTGACACCTGACTATCCGATTGGCTGTCGCCGGATTCTCATCTCTGACGATTATTTCCCAGCTTTGATGAAGGACAATGTCACGCTGGAGACGGCGAGCATTGAGACGATTGATGCGACCGGCATTCAAACGTCAGACGGTCATCATGATCTCGACGTGATTGCCTATGCGACAGGTTTTGAGACGACGGGCTGGCGCTGGTCGGTCGATGTTCAAGGCCGGAGCGGTCAGCACCTCAATGAAGTTTGGAAAGACTACCCCGAAGCCTATCTCGGGATCACCGTTACTGACTTCCCCAATCTCTTTGTCCTTTATGGGCCGAACACAAATCTTGGGCACAATGCGATTACATTCATGCTGGAGCGTCAAGTGGAGTATGCGGTCAAAGCGCTCGACGGCTTAGGCGAAACTGGCAAAGCGGCGATGGTGCCTACCAAGGACGCGCAGGACCGGTTCAACGCGCAAGTTCAAGCGGATCTTGAGAAAACCGTCTGGGCCGATCCGGCCTGCAATAGCTGGTATAAGAATGAGCATGGCAAGATTACGCAAAACTGGTCGTCTCACACGCGAGATTATGCGGCAGCGGTCGCTGACGTGAAACTCGAGGATTACGAGCTGATATAGTCAAACAATCGCTACGTGAATTCCTTGTAATTTCTAACAGGCTTCACGTTTCTTTCATCGCCGTCGACGACCCTGCGCCAGCGTAAAATCTGGAGCTGCGTCCATGTCTAAATCGAGCAAACTTTCTGCCGCTGCGGCGGTCTTAATTGGGATGTCTTTACCCGCCGTCGCGGACGGCAATTTCGCGGTGACCGGCGGTGTCGGCACGATGGGTGGGGCTGTCGAAGGCCAGTTCGAGGTCAATGACTTCGTACAATTGCGCGCGGGCGCGAACTATCTCGCCTTCGATGAAACCATCGACTCTGATGATATCAGCTATGACGGCGAGCTTGATTTCTCGGGCTTCGGCGCGTTTGTCGATGTGCACCCGTTTGGCGGAAGTTTCTTTGTGACGGGCGGCGCTTATGCGGGCGGTAAATCAATCGACTTGATCGCGTCATCTGACTTGAGCGTCGAAATTGGCGGTGCGGTCTTCACACCTGCTGAATATGGCCGCTTAGAAGGCGATGTCTCGTTTGATGATATTGCACCCTTTGTCGGGCTTGGGTTCGATACGACTTTTGAAGGCAGCGGCAATTGGGGCTTCAACGTCCTAGCAGGCGCTGCGATGTTCGGCTCTGGCGATGTCTCGCTTGAAGCTGTCGGTGGCACTTTGTCGAATGATCCTTTCCTGCAATCGCAATTGGATCAGGAGATTCAATCGATTGAAGAAGAAATTGAGGATTATGAGTTTTGGCCGGTTGTCCAAGTTGGTTTGAGTTATCGGTTCTAGGTGCGCGTTATCCGCGTCCCTGCGGCTCATCACCGCTAAATCTGGGTATCGCTCATCCCGGCCTTGAGCCGGGATCTTCCTCGGTGGTCCCGGAACCCGCTGCACGAGATCCCCGCCTGCGCGGGGATGAGCGGATTTAGTCGATTTTGCTCATGTAACTCGGCAACCAGCCTTCGTGGGCGTCGCGGAGGCGTGACAAAGAGAACGTAGTCGTTTCAACCGTACTATCGTTCGGGTGCCAAACTTCAATTTGCTTGTCGTCATGCGAAACTGGAAACGTCCCAGCGATCATGGAAATCGATCGCACGTTGCGTTCTCGTGCGAGCGCCTCAACCTGACCTTCGTGTCGGCTCGAAACAGCTAATAGGAAGCGGCCGCCCGACTCTCCGAACAACAGTTCCTGCTCAGTCATTGATCCATCGACCAGTCCATCATGTTTAAGTCCTTTCAGGATCGCCTGGTTGAGGAATATGCCTATGTCGCTCGCGAGCGCCATCTCCGCCGCGGCGCAGGCCACCCCGCCATCACTCACATCATGCACTGCATTCACCAGCCCGCGCTCAATCAGATCTCGAACAAAATCCGCATTGCGCTTCTCAGTTTCCAAATCCACCGGTGGCGGCGGCCCAGCGTCCTCGCCATCAAGCCCCAAAATCTCCCGCGCATAGAGCGATGCCCCCAAATGCCCGTTGGTTTCACCAATCAGGACGAGCACATCGCCCGGCTGCGCGCCTTTCAGCGTCGCGACTTTGTCCAAATCCTCAATCAGGCCCACGCCACCAACCACCGGCGTCGGTGGAATGCCGATTCCGTCCGTCTCATTGTACAAGCTGACATTCCCTGACACGACCGGAAAATCCAACGTCCCGCAGGCCTCCGCCATGCCCTCAATCGCTTTGACGATATAGCCCATGACTTCTGGGCGTTCCGGATTGCCGAAATTGAGATTGTCCGTGATCGCAATCGGTTTCGCCCCCACCGCAGACAAGTTGCGATAGGCCTCCGCGACCGCTTGCTTACCGCCCTCATAAGGATCGGCAGCGACATAGCGGGGGGTACAATCCGAGGTGATCGCCAGCGCTTTATTGGTGCCATGAATGCGGACAATCGCGGCATTGCCCATGCTTTGCGAGCTATCGACTGTGTCGCCCATCACGTGGCGATCATATTGCTCCCAGATCCAGCGTTTGCTCGCCATATCCGGACACGACATCAGCTTGAGCAAAACCTCGCCATAGTCTTCGGGCTCAGGATATTGGCTAAGATCAAGCGGCGCGCGCGGCTTCGGTTCGACCCAGGGGCGGTCATAGTTGGGCGCGTCTTCCGCCAGCGGTGGGACAGGGATATCGCAGACCACTTCACCGAATTGTTTGAGCACCATATGGCCGGTATCCGTCGTCATGCCGATCACTTCAGCATCCAAGTCGTACTTGTCGAAAATCTCTTTCGCCAGCGCCTCTTTGCCAGGCTTAAGCACCATCAGCATGCGCTCTTGGCTTTCTGACAGCATGATTTCGTAAGCGGTCATGCCAGTCTCGCGCTGCGGGACTTTATCAAGGTCCATCTCGACACCAATGCCGCCTTTATCGGCCATCTCAACCGAAGACGAGGTCAGGCCTGCCGCGCCCATATCCTGGATGGCTTGGATCGCATCCGTCGCCATCAATTCGAGGCAGGCCTCGATCAGCAGTTTTTCGGTGAACGGGTCGCCGACTTGCACGGTCGGGCGATTGTCTTCATCGCCTTCTGAGAATTCAGCCGACGCCATGGTCGCGCCGTGGATGCCATCGCGACCGGTTTTTGAACCGACATAAAAGATCGGATTGCCGGGCGTTGCGCCGCGCGCGTAGAAAATCTTATCTTGGTCGGCGAGGCCAACGGCCATCGCATTGACCAGGATGTTGCCATTATAGCCTTTGTGGAACTCGGTCTCACCGGCGACAGTCGGCACGCCGACACAGTTTCCATAGCCGCCAATTCCGGCGACAACACCGGCCACCAGGCTGCGCGTCTTGGGATGGCTCGGATCGCCAAAGCGAAGCGCATTCACCAATGCGATCGGCCGCGCGCCCATGGTGAAGACATCGCGCAAGATCCCGCCAACGCCGGTTGCCGCGCCTTGATAGGGCTCTATATAAGACGGGTGATTGTGGCTTTCCATCTTGAAGATGGCGGCCTGTCCGTCGCCAATATCGATCACACCCGCATTCTCGCCTGGACCTTGGATGACGTGCTCATTCTTGGTCGGGAATTTAGAGAGATGCCGGCGGGATGACTTGTAGGAACAATGTTCGGACCACATTACTGAATAGATGCCGAGCTCGACCAGATTCGGGTGTCGCCCAAGACGCGTGATCAGGCGATCCCACTCCTCGGCATTGATCCCATGTTCGTTGGCGGACGTTTCGTCCTGCTCCGCTTGCATCGCGGCGACAATCGCAGATGTGTCAGTCATGCTGAACCAATCACCTTCTCGTACTCATGTTTAATGCTGGGATCGATCTGAACGCTGCCTCGCCCGGCCCAGTGACGATCTTTTTGGTTCTTTTTCACACCTGAGACCCAATACTCTTCGCCAGAGGCCGTATCTAGATAATTTCCAGATACGCCGCGCCCGCCGATATTGAGAAGTTCTTTGCCCCGGAAATGAATCGACCGTTTGGATTTGGAAAAGCGCACCTTCTCGATCCAAGCAGGACCGTCATCAGCGTAACCGCTTTTAAGCTCGATATACATGATGCGTTCGACTGCCATGCGCGCGCTTTAGCGCTTGCGGCTGAGATTCGCTAGGGCGTTTGTGCGCGTTCAGCTCAGCGCGATCCCAAATAGGTCCAACTGCGCAAAATGTACTCAAGCGGACCGCGTTTGAAGCGGGTGCGCCAGAGGCTGGCAAACGCGATCGTTAACAGAGCTGTTGCCGCAGCGATTGCGATGGCGCCTGCGGCCCCAACTTGCTCGAACAGGCCGAACCCATAGGCATTGAAGATCAGAGATAAGATCAAGCCCTGCATCAAATATGCGGTGAGCGAT
>JBCBQS010000044.1:0-15143 GCA_039820085.1 Pseudomonadota bacterium | reverse complement strand
GCATCATTGGCTGCATAGCATTTGTCAGCATCAAAACCCGGTGCCCTCGCTCAAGCACCAAGCGAAGAATACTGAGCATTTCAGGCGCCATAAACGGCTCGCCACCGGTGAAGCCGATCTCGATATTTCGTTCGCCCGCCTGGTCAAGCTCGTCTAGAAAAGGTGCCACATCCGCGACGGTCAGATAGACCAGCCGGTCATTCTTTGGTGAGCTTTCAATATAGCAATTGATGCACTCAATATTGCACAGCGTCCCAGTATTAAACCAAAGTGTTTTGGTTTCGGTGTAGGCGACCGATGCACGTGTCTCGCCCTTCGCTGTGATGTTTGGATCTTGAAATTTTTCGATCAGAATTGTGTCGGGCATGTTTCGCTTCTACTGCGTTCATTCCAAATGCGAAGTCACAACTTTGTCAGCAGGATTTATGGCTCAGCTCAATTGCTCGGGGCTTGGACCATTCTCCAAATAATCAATCACGGCGTCCCAATGGGCCAGCGCGTCTGCGTCGCCCATCGCGGCGACTTCGGCGGCTCTTAAAGTCGCGATGACAGATGCATCATCGCCATATTGCGTAAGCAAAGCAGCCGCTGCATCGCGCGCATTTTGTGTCTCATCACTCATTGCCAGTGCTCAGCAATCCAAGGGGTTGGTTTGACATGTTTGTATATTTTCTTGTGCCAGGGGGCCTGCCATTTTCCATCACGCGCTTCATCTGGATCAGGGCGACCGGTGAAGGCAACGATTTTCGTGTGTTCGGGCAGTTTTGGTGTGACAAACCAATTCATTGGAAAACTTGGCATCAAAGAGTGTTTAAAACTCACGCACCAATCTTCCGGCCAATAAACCTTATTGGGGATCATCGCAGAGACATATTGCTGGCTGGCTCGAAACTCGGCGTGAATAGGGGTGCTATCTCGCATGTACTTTTCGAAAATTTCGGTGTGTTCGCCAATGGTCCACTTATAGACAGAGGTGTTTCCGATCCCCATGCCTTTCTGCGTCCAGTTCTCAGCAATGCACATTTCCCCAGGATGATAGTCCCAAAACGGGTCCATATTTCCAGTCACGATCAAATCGACATCGAGGAATAAGACTTCGCCTTCTAGCCCACCAAGTTTATTCTGCCACAGTGAGATTTTCCGCCAAGGCCACCACATATATTTGTCGGGCAAATCTATCGGCGGCAACGGTTGGAATTCAACTTCTGGTAACAGCCCCTCTCGATCATCTGTGAAGCAGACAAACCGGAGATCGCCGGTCACATTTCGGCGGACCATATTGTAGAGTCGGTTCGCAAAGTGCGCCGGATAGCGCGCGCCCCATTTCATACAAATCACAGTCTTGGTCATCCTGCTTGCCTAATCGGTTTCGGTCAGGTGCGCCACTGGCAGTTCTATCCGACTGCAGTTGATGCATTTTTTTGTCATCCGATCGGGTAAGTGTGTCGTATCAAGGTCATACAGCTTAAGCGCGTGGAGGGATCGTCATCGCTAGCTCACAGGCAGCACCATCTATCGTCTGGTTTCGCCGCGATTTGCGTGTTGATGATAACCCGGCGCTGCATGCCGCGTGCGAGGCATCGGGTGGGCATGTCGTGTGTCTTTTTGTATTTGAAGATCCATCCGCCGGGAGAGATTTAGGCGGCGCCTCTAAATGGTGGCTCGATAAATCTCTCAGTGCACTCTCAGCCGATCTCGAAGCCATCGGCGCGCGCCTTGTTTTGCGCACCGGCAGTGCTGAAGCGGTCCTCAAAGATGTTATTAGTCAAACAGGCGCAGCCGGCGTCTATTGGAACCGCCGCTATGATGCAGCAGGGCGAGAAATTGATGCGTCAATCAAGTCAAACCTTCAAGCAGACGGCATACAAGTTGAGAGTTTCAATGGTTCCCTCATCACCGAGCCTTGGACCCAAAAAACCGGGTCGGGAGGTTATTACAAAGTGTACTCGCCCTATTGGCGAGCGGTTCAGGCGAACTATGAGTGCCCTGCGCCACTTCCGCAGCCCGATAAGCTCACCTCGCCGCTCATCAACTCTGAAGAACTCGACGCGTGGGGGCTGCATCCATACGCGCCCGACTGGTCAACTGGCTTCAATCAAGATTGGCAGCCTGGTGAAGCGGGGGCAAAAGAACGATTGTCAGCGTTTCTCTCCTCATCCGTATCGACCTATGACGATCATCGAAATCGACCTGATTTAGAGTCGGGCACGTCTGGTCTCTCGCCGCACCTGGCGTTTGGCGAAATCAGCCCAGCACAAATCTGGCGCGCCACGCGCGCTCGTGTCGATGCGGGTGAGGCCAATGAGAAGAGCGCCCACACATTTCTATCTGAAATCATCTGGCGCGATTTCTCCTATGTGCTGCTCTTTCACAACCCAGACCTCGCAACTGAGAATTTCAAACCGGATTTTGACTTGATGCCCTGGCGCGACAGCCCAGAAGACTTACGCGCCTGGCAGAAGGGCCAAACCGGCTATCCAATCGTCGATGCTGGGATGCGACAGCTTTGGCACACGGGCTGGATGCACAATCGTGTGCGGATGATCGTCGCGAGCTTCCTCACGAAGCACCTCTTGATCCATTGGCGCCATGGAGAAGATTGGTTTTGGGATACGCTGGTCGATGCTGACCCGGCGTCCAATAGCGCGAGTTGGCAATGGACGGCAGGATCGGGTGCAGATGCTGCGCCCTACTTCCGCGTTTTCAATCCGATCACACAAGGCGAAAAGTTCGACGAGACCGGGGACTATGTCCGCAAATGGTGCCCGGAGCTGAAAGATCTACCACGCAAATACCTCTACCAACCGTGGGAAGCTGGTCCGCTCATCCTGCATCAAGCGGGCATCAAGCTCGGCGAGACCTATCCACATCCAATCATTGACCATAAGTCCGGGCGTCAACGCGCGCTCGATGCCTATGACACGCTCAAAGAAAGACGAGACGCCGCATGAAACGCATTGCCATTATCGGATCCGGTATTTCCGGTCTCGGGGCCGCTTATGCCCTTAAGGACAAGGCCGACATCACCGTCTATGAGGCGGGCGATCGTGCGGGCGGGCATGCCCACACAATGGACGTGGATTATGACGGATCGAAGATGAGTGTGGATGTCGGCTTCATTGTTTATAATGCGCTAAACTATCCCAACCTCATCGGCTTTTTCGATGCGCTCGGTGTTGAGACCGAGCCGAGTGATATGAGTTTTGCAGTATCCAACCCGGACGGCTATGAATGGGCGTCGACCCTAAACGGGATTTTTGCCCAGCGCAGCAATCTGTTTCGACCCAAATTCCATAAGTTCTGGCGCACTATTCTAAAATTCAACGACCTTGCTCGCGCCGAGCTTCAAGCTGGGAAGATTGATGATGTTTCCCTCGGCACGTGGCTTCGCAAGCATCGGTTTGATCAGAACTTTCTCGACAACTACATCCTGCCCATGGGCGGCGCGATTTGGTCGACCCCAGAAGCACACATGCTCGATTATCCTGCTCGCAGCTTCTTTCAATTCTTTGAAAACCATCGCCTGATGCATAAGGAGCGCCCGAAATGGCGGACCGTAACGGGTGGTTCGCGCAATTATGTTGAGACCGTCGCCGGGCTTCTTGGCGCCCGCCTTAATCTAAAGTCTGCGGTCCAATCCGTCAGTCCGTTCGGAGATAAAGTACGGGTTGATGTGAATGGTGGTCCAACATCGGTCTATGACGAAGTCATTCTGGCAACCCATTCAGACACAGCGCACCAACTTCTAGATCCGAGCTATGAAGACAAACGCTTCTTGTTGCGGTCGGTGAGATATCGTCCGAACACAATTTATCTCCATCGCGATGAACGCCTGATGCCAAAACGCAAAGCCGCTTGGGCGAGCTGGAATGTCATGAAACAAGACGGGCCCGATATTTGCCTCACCTATTGGATGAATAGATTGCAAAACCTCGACGATGACAAACCTCTGTTTGTCACATTGAATCCAGAAACACCGCCCGCGGCTGATCTGACCTTTGCCACAATGGAAAAAGCCCACCCGCAATTTGATGCTCCTGCCGAAGCCGCGGTTCGTGCGTTGAAACGCGACCAAGGGACCGGTCAAATCTGGCTCGCTGGCGCATGGATGGGAAGCGGCTTCCACGAAGATGGGTTAAAGTCAGGCCTGTCATGCGCGCTGTCGCTTGGCGGCAATGTCCCGTGGAGCGCTGAAGGCGTTGAAATCGTCGATCGCGTGACCGAAACGCCCAAAACTGATAAAGTTGCACTCGGAGCAATTTGATAGTGCCGGAGCAGCCCGCCCTCCAACTTCTAACTGGACATACCGTTCATCAACGGTCGATCCCGTTCGAGCATCGGTTCAAATACGGGTTGCATTTAATCGATTTAGATATTGATCGGCTCGATGAAGCCCGGCGGAACTCTTCCCTTTTTTCGGTGGATAAAGCTGCGCTGTTTTCCTTCTTTCGACGAGATCACGGGGCGCGCAAAGACGCCGATCTTCGACCCTGGGCAGAAGAACAATTCCAGACGGCGGGCATAGATCTAAAAGGCGGCGCCATCCGGCTTGTAACATTCCCCCGGCACGCGTTTTACAAGTTTGCGCCGATTTCACTTTGGTTGGGACATGATCGTGCCGGCGACCTCAAAGGCATTCTCTACGAGGTGAATAATACGTTCGGCGAAACCCATATTTATGTGGCAGCGACACCCAGCAAATCCCGTCATCGCCATGACACGGCGAAGGTCTTCCACGTTTCTCCATTTTTTGATGTGTCTGGGACCTACGAATTTTCACTCCAGCGCTCTGCTGATCGCTTAAATTTGGTGGTTGCAACGCGCCAAAGTGAGGGGCAATCCCACGTGGCGACGATATCGGCAAAAGCGCACCCAGCGACATCCGGGGCGTTTATAAAAATCGCTGTCACAAAGCCACTATCCAGCCTCGCCGTCACAATGGCCATTCATTGGCAGGCTCTGAAATTATGGCTCAAGGGCGCAAAATATCATTCAAAACCAAAGCAATCGTCTGTGCGTACAACGATTGCGACACAAAAAAGTGCTGCTCCTAAGGCCGCACCCGTAACGGAGACGACCGCATGAGCTTCACAACCCTCGACCGCGACATCGATGAGCAATCGGCGCTGATCATGGCGTCCGCAGAAACCCTGCGTCGCTTGGCCGGCGTTCCAGCAAGCTTTCGATTGGCCGGAATGATGTTGTTGAGGGCCAAACGCGGAACAATCAAGTTTGAGCTGCCTGATGGGCGCGTGGTCATGTTCGATCACGGTGAACCCGGCCCGAACGCTATGGTTCAGGTTCACAATTTCGAATTCGCTAAGCGGGCCATCGCTGGCGGCGATGTCGGATTCGCTGAAAGCTATATGGATCAGGAATGGTCAACCCCGGATCTGACCTCCGTGCTCGAGTTCTTTTCTGAGAACTTTGAAGCCGCGGGCCAGCTCGCCGTGGGCGGATTTATGGTGCGCATGTCAAATATGATCCGCCACGTGTTCAACCGGAATTCAAAGTCTGGATCAAAGCGCAACATCGAAGCTCATTACGATCTTGGAAACGAATTTTACGAGCTATGGCTTGATGAGACGATGACGTACTCGTCGGCGCTCTACACCAATCCAAATCTCAGCTTGGAGCGGGCGCAAGAAGCAAAATATGCTCGAATTGCCGACGAGCTTCATTTGTCTGAAGGCCGGTCCGTTCTCGAGATTGGCTGCGGTTGGGGCGGATTCGCCGAGTATGCTGCCAAACAGCGCGGAGCGAACGTGACTTGTCTCACCATCTCGCCGTCTCAGCGCGATTGGGCGCTTCAGCGCATGCAACGCGAAGGATTGAACGAAAAGGTCGATATTCGGCTGGAAGACTATCGCGACCATCAGGGCAAGTATGATGGAATTGCCTCAATTGAAATGTTTGAGGCTGTCGGTGAGAGTTATTGGCCGAGCTATTTCGCCAAAGTTGCAGACTGCCTGAACGCAAGTGCCAAAGCGGCCCTGCAGATCATCACCATCGAAGACTCCCTCTTCCCGCGCTATCGCAAGCGCGCTGATTTCATCCAACGTTATATTTTCCCAGGCGGAATGCTGCCGAGTGAATTGGCGCTGCGCTCGCAGGTTATGGACGCAGGTCTTCGCATTCAAGAGACCCACTATTTCGGACGAGATTACGCAAAAACACTTCGTCTCTGGGCAAAAGCATTTGAAGAAAAGTGGGGCCAAATTGCGCCGCTCGGATTTGACGAACGGTTCCGGCGGATGTGGCGCTTTTACTTGAGCTATTGCGAAGCCGGATTTGATAATGGCCGGATCAATGTCGGCCACTTCACCCTAGCAAAAGCTTAGAAAAAAGAACGTTTAGTAGAGTTCGTTCAGGACATATTCGATGTCCTGACCACGAACTTGGAAAGCCAGTTTCACCCAGCGCGATTGATTATCGTACCAAAGATCGACCGTCAGATCAGACTTCAAGCGATAGTGCATCGCATCAATCTCTTCACCATTCACTTTGACCGTATCCTCGCCGATGGTTTCGACCTCGATATCGAGGACTTCGCCCGTTTCGGTCGACAGCATTCGGTCTTGATAGACTTGAGCCCGGTTCCAGTGACTGGACGGAATTATGGTCGCGGGAAGCATGCCTGTGAATTTGGTGCTTTCGACCTTTAATTGGTCGGCTTCGCTCGTCGCTTTGACTTTGCCCTTACGTCCATCACTGTTCGACGTGCCATTGAGTGCGGAGAGTTGTCCGTTTACCCACTCTTCAACGCTGTCGAGCCGATACCGGAACGCCGTGATGGGCCCAAATTTCACTTTCAGATCCACATCTGTTGTCACGGTCAGTCGACCGTCATCGTCGCGATCAAATGTGAGTGTATGTGTCCCGAAGGGTTTGCCTTGGCGCAGTACGGTGAAATCAATCACAGCGCCATCTGTGGCCACCCATGGAGTCGGCGCAGACGTAAGGTCAGCAACCTCTTCGGCAGACGATCCAAATGCGATAAAGGCCCCCAAAATGCCCGCAATCGCAGTGCGCATGATTAGCTTAGTCTCCAAAATGGCAGCGCATCTTGCGCTACGTAACAGATACACATTGTATCACCATATGCGGCAGGACGATGACGAACGCCTGGACGACCAATCACCAGGTCACCGCGCTTATAGACACCATGACCGTCTTCGAACTGGCCTTCTAGCACCACGGTCGCCTCTAACGCAGAATGACTATGTTCAGGCGCGGCTTGACCTGGATCGAGCCGCATCAGTTTGCCTTTGTCTTTGCCGCGTTTGGCATAATGAACTCCGGACAGACCTTTTTTCCAAGGCGTCGTCTCAAAATCGCTGCGGGCCAGCTCAAGGGCTTCAGGTAAACACTCATGCTCGAGCATGCGCGCAGTACCTGATATCGGACCCATCACATCACGTGCGGCATGCCAAATATCCGATGTCTCATGTCCTGTTTCAGACAAAAGAATATGCAGCTCTGCTGCAAGCGACAGGTCTGTCGATAAGGCGCCCGTGGCATGATCAAGCATGAAAGCGTGGTAAGCGTCGGAATTCATTCAGTATAACTCACAAATCAGTTCTGTAGCTCTTTACGCAGAGACTCCCCACCTGGATCACCTAATCAGTGTTGAATTCATAAAGCGCTGCGCATAGCGTGGCGCAGAACTTAAATAGGCGACCCATGACGATCACAAACTCGGTCCTAGACCTAATCGGAAACACCCCTTTACTGCGGCTCCATAAGCTCTCCGACGAAACTGGCTGCGAGATCTTAGGCAAGTGCGAATTCCTCAATCCGGGTCAGTCGGTAAAAGATCGGCCAGCG
This sequence comes from Pseudomonadota bacterium, assembly GCA_039820085.1. GTDB lineage: Bacteria > Pseudomonadota > Alphaproteobacteria > Caulobacterales > Hyphomonadaceae > Henriciella. The sequence goes on along the minus strand of JBCBQS010000044.1, from coordinate 7,316 downwards.
CTGGGTATGGTCCGCGATGCGGAAGCGACCGGTCGGCTCAAGCCGGGCGGAACGATCGTCGAAGGCACAGCGGGCAATACGGGCATTGGACTCGCAATGGTAGGCGCTGCACTCGGCTACGAAGTGGTTATCGTGATGCCCCGCACACAGTCCAAAGAAAAAAAGGATGCCGTCCGCAACCTTGGCGCAAAACTGGTTGAGGTTGATGCTGTCCCCTATTCAAACCCGAACCACTATGCCCGCTATTCTGGACGGCTCGCCGAAGAGTTGAACGAAAGCAACCCAAACGGCGCGATTTGGGCCAATCAATTTGACAACCAAGCAAACCGCAAAGCGCATTATGAGACGATGGGTCCAGAAATCTGGGAACAAACCGGCGGGAAAGTTGATGGATTTATTTGCGCTGTTGGATCCGGTGGCACACTCGCCGGAACGGCCATGTCACTGCGCGAAAAGTCGGGTGGGAAAGTCAAAATCGGTATCGCCGATCCCGGCGGCGCTGCGCTATACGAATACTATAAGAATGGCGAGCTTAAGTCAGAAGGGACCAGCATGACCGAAGGCATCGGTCAGAGCCGAGTCACCGCTAATCTTGACGGATTGGAGGTCGATTATGCCTATCGCGTTCATGATGCAGAAGCATTGCACATCATCTACGATTTGATCCAAAACGAGGGACTGTGCCTTGGCGGATCTGCAGGCATCAACATGGCAGGCGCCGTTCGGCTCGCAAAAGATATGGGGCCAGGCCATACGATCGTGACGATCCTTTGCGATTATGGCAATCGATACCAGGACAAGCTCTTCAATCCAGAGTTCCTGCGCTCGAAGGACTTGCCCGTTGCGCCGTGGATGGAGCCCTGATACTTGCGCGCTCACGATCCTCTCATCACAGCGGCAGAGCTGCAGACGCAGATTTCTGCCGCGAATGTGAGAGTACTTGATGCAACATGGGTTCCGACTTTTCTCAAAGATCGCCCGAACGGATACACGTATTATCTCGGCGGACATCTGCCTGGAGCGGTCTTTTTCGACATCGATGAGATTGCGGATCAATCATCAGACCTCCCGCATATGCTGCCGCCCGAAGACGCATTCGCGGAGGCGGTTGGGCAACTCGGCGTGTCCAATCAAGACGAAATTATCGTCTATGATAGCAATGGTTTCTTTGCGTCAGCTCGCGCCTGGTGGATGTTCCGCGTGATGGGACACGAACATGTGCGCGTTTTGGATGGCGGTCTGAAGGCATGGCAAGACCATGGAGGCGATTTGGAGGCTTCCCAACAGACCCCCGCTCCCGCGAATTTCACCGCCAAACTTAATCGCGCGCTCTTGAAAGACATGAACGAGATGCGCGCGCATATCCTCGCTAGAGATATCGCGATTTTAGACGCACGAGCACAAGGCCGTTTCGATGGCTCCAGTCCGGAGCCACGACCAGAGCTGCCATCTGGACACATGCCCGGCAGTTCCTGCATGCCAGCAACTGACCTCATAAGCTCAGACGGGACGCTGAAGGCTCCAGCGGATCTCGCCACAATGCTTGCCCAATATGCGGAAACGGATGTCGTGACGACCTGCGGATCGGGGGTTTCAGCAGCAATCATCTCGCTCGCGCTGGCCCGACTCGGCAATTGGAACGCAGCGCTCTATGATGGCTCATGGAGCGAATGGGCCGCTCATTCAGACAATTCGATCGCGACGATATCATGAAAGACGAGACAAAACTCATTCACACGCGTGGGGGTCGTGGACCGGTCAAAACCGTGAACCCGCCCGTCGAGCGAGGCTCGACTGTCTTACTTCCAACTCGCGAAATCTTATACGGCGATGGCAAAGTCTATGGGCGTATGGGACTCACGGTTCATCGCGAACTTGAAGCTGCGATGTGCGTTTTAGAAAATGCCGATCATTGCCGGTTAACTTCGAACGGGCTTCAATCCATCGCACTGGCTGTCGGGGCGGTGCTTGAAGCGGGCGACCATATTCTCATTCCAGATTGCGCCTATGGCCCGAGCCGCCGCTTCTGCACGCGCCGTCTCGCCGCAATGGGCATTGAATCCACCCGGTTTAATCCAACGATCGGTGCTGCAATATCAGACCTCGCCAAACCGAACACGAAATCGGTTCTGCTCGAGTCTCCCGGATCGCTTACGATGGACATCATGGATACACCCGCCATTGTTAGCGTCGCCAAAGCCCATGGCTGGACGACATTGTTCGACAATACTTGGGGCGTCGGCATCTATCATCGACCGCTGGATCTTGGTGTCGACATTGTGATGCAAGCACTTACCAAATACCCGGTTGGGCACGCTGATGCCCTCGGCGGGGCCGTGCTGACCAATAGCGATCGGTTCGCGAACAAGATTGCCATGTGCAGCGAAGACTGGGGCATTTCGCTCGGACCAGAAGACGCTTATGCAGCGCTTAGAGGCTTACGAACGCTGCAAACGCGGTTGAAACAGCATGAGGCGGGTGGGTTAAAACTCGCGCGCTGGTTGGTCGAGCGACCTGAAGTCGCGCAAGTTCTTCACCCAGGATTAGAGAGCCATCCGGATCACGCGCTGTGGAAGCGAGATTTTACCGGCGCAAACGGCTTATTCTCCGTCGTCCTCAATGAAACCACGGACAAACAGCTCGACGCGTTTCTGGAAGCCATGAAACTGTTTGGGATGGGCTTCTCGTGGGGTGGCTTTGAAAGCCTCCTCATCCCATGCGACGATCAATTGAACCGAATAGATGGCGACCGTATCCATGACCGGCTTGGACCACTTTTACGCATCCATGTGGGCTTAGAAGATCCCGATGACCTCATCGCGGACCTCGATCAATCCTTCGCAGCAATGCACACTTAGCGCACCTGCACGCCTCTAGCTTGCCCCTGGTGCAAGGCACATATCAACGTGAACAAGCGCCGCGAGGTATCGAAATCCACCTTCACTTTGCCTTCAAGACGATCTGCGACCAGGTCGGAACCTTCATTGTGAATGCCTCGCCGTGCCATATCTATGGCTTCAATTTGATGCGGTGAAGAACTGCGGATCGCCTCGTAATAGCTTTCGCAAATCATGAAATAGTCGCGAATAACGCCGCGAAACGGGGTCATCGACAACAAAAAGACATGTACCGGATCGCCCGACTCTGTCTTGATCTCAAAGACGAGTTTGCGCTCCTGCATGGAAAGTTTCAGCGCATAGGGTCCATCTGATTTGCCTTCAACTTCGAAACTGTTTTCTTCAAGCAAATCAAAAATTGCCACACGGCGCTCATGCTCAGCATCCGGCCCGGCAGCCGCGAGCGTTGCTTCATCAATATCCACGCTGACCAGTCTATGTTCGGTCATTGGTGCTTTCGCGCTCTAGTTTTCGTTTGTCCGGATCGAGACGGACCGCGCGTGGGCCGGCAGACCTTCAGCCTCAGCAAGGCGAAGTGCGGCGGGCGCAAGAGCGGCGAATCCCTCTGGACCGGCCTTTTGTACACTCATTCTTTTTAGAAAGTCATACAAACCGAGCCCTGAACTAAATCGCGCTGCACGGCTTGTCGGCAGAACATGGTTTGATCCGGTGACATAATCACCAAGTGCCTCAGGTGTGTGATGACCTAGGAAAACCGCACCGGCGTGTTTGATCTCGGGCAAAAGCGCGTCTGGGTCTTCGATTGCAAGCTCCAAATGCTCTGCAGCGATTTTATTTGCAATCAGAGCCGCTTGACCTAGGTCTTCAGCAATGATGAAGGCGCCGTGTGTTTCCCACGCTTGTCGTGCACGTTCTGCTGTTGAGAGAGATTTCAACTGGCTTTCCACAGCCTCATCCACAGACTTAGCCACAGACTCATTCTCTGTAATGAGGATCGATTGTGAACTTGCATCATGCTCAGACTGACTCAGCAGATCAGCCGCAATCCAAGCAGGATTTGCAGTTTCATCGGCAATCACAAGGATTTCAGACGGGCCTGCAATTGTGTCGATGCCTACTTTTCCAAAAACTTGCCGTTTCGCTTCGGCAACATAGGCATTTCCAGGGCCAACGATTTTATCCACAGGCTTTAGCCGTCCCGCGCCATATGCAAACGCAGCAACGGCTTGTGCCCCGCCTATTGGATAATACTCATCGACCCCAGCTTTTAGGGCGGCATATGCAACCGCGGGCGCGAGTTGTCCTTTTGGCGCAGGCGCAACCATAACCACGCGCTCGACCCCAGCAATTTTGGCCGGGACCGCATTCATCAATACCGAGCTCGGATAGGACGCAAGGCCACCGGGGACATAGACGCCAACGCTATCTAGCGCCGTCCAACGCCACCCGAGTTGAACCCCCACATCATCAGTGAATTCGTGATCCTGGGGTCGCTGTTTTTGGTGATAGGCTGCGATCCGATCTGCAGCAATATCAACAGCAGCTTTCAAATCATCTGGGCAAGCGTGCGCCAAACGGTGAAGATCAACATTGTCAGATTGCAGCGTCGTTGGGTCTAAGACCAATTCGTCGAACTTGGCGGTGTAGCGAGCGACAGCTTCGCCGCCATTGCTACTAACGTCAGCAATGACATCGCGGACCGTTGAAGCAACGTCTTCCACAGCGCCGCGTGGCTCCGCCAGAAAGGCGTCAAACTCAGATTCAAAGCTCGCAGACCGAGCGTCAAATGTGCGGGCCATGCCTATCGCCGTTTCTTATCGTGATCCGGGCGCTTCCGGGTCGACCATTCATACGCGCTGTCGAGCAAAGTGGCATCAATCGCTTCAACTTCAAGCGCGAGTTCGCCATCGCCGGAAAAAAGAACAGAAATGGCGCCGCCAGGCGGTTCGGCGGCTGGATCAAACCGAACGGATAGGATCGACAAGACCATGTCTGGGTCTGCCTTTGTGATTGCGCGGGTTTTGACACTCAAAACGCCGTCAAAGGCAAGCAAGGCACGAACCCGACCCTGCGGGCCTCGGCTAGATGGAGAATCTTCCCATTGGAAACGATTGACCTCCAACGTGAATCGCCGACGCTTCCGGTCGAATTTCAGGTTTTCTGCCTTAAGAACAGCGTCTTGAACGGCGCTGGAAATGACTTCCAAATCAGCCGCGTCCTCTGCGATCAATCGCAATGCCCGGCCCTCAGCCATCTAGGTCTTACTCTCCGTCTACACGTTCGATCTGGGCTCCGCAGCTTGAAAGCTTTTCTTCCAAGCGCTCAAAACCGCGATCCAAGTGATAAATACGATTCACCTGTGTCTCACCTTCTGCGGCGAGTCCAGCGATGACGAGTGAGACAGACGCGCGCAAGTCAGTTGCCATGACAGGAGCACCGCGCAGTTGTTTAACCCCTTTGATGATCGCTTCTTTGCCCCGGACTTGAATATCGGCGCCTAGCCGAGACAATTCAGGGGCATGCATGAAGCGGTTTTCAAAGATGTTTTCGCGAATGACTGACGTCCCTTCTGATAGCGTCATCAACGCCATGAATTGCGCTTGCAGATCAGTGGGAAATCCAGGGTGTGGTTGCGTGTCGACATTGATCGCTTGCAGGTTCGACCCATTGCGTTGGATCCGAATGGTTCCAGCACTTTCATCCGCATCAACGGTCACGCCGCACCGCTGCATCGCATCAATCAGCGCACCCAGTGCACCAACCGGTGCGCCTCCCAGGGTGACGTCACCGCCTGCGGCTGCCGCTGCCATAGCATAGGTCCCCGCCTCAATCCGATCCGGCATAACTGAATGCTGCGTGCCAGAAAGCGTCGTCACCCCTTCGATTTTGATCGTTGCCGTTCCTGCACCTGAAATCTTCGCGCCCATTTTATTGAGGCAGTCTGCGAGATCCGCGATTTCTGGTTCTCGCGCGCAATTCTCAAGCACGGTTTCGCCTTTGGCGAGTGTGGCCGCCAACATGGCATGCTCAGTCGCCCCCACCGAGACGATTGGGAAGACAACTTTGGCGCCGACCAACCCGTGAATCGCCGCCGCTTTCACGTAACCCGCTTCAACTTTTAGGTCGGCGCCAAGCGCCTCTAGCGCATTTAAGTGAAGGTCGACCGGGCGGGCCCCAATCGCGCATCCGCCAGGCAGTGAAACCGTCGCATGCCCTTCACGCGCGAGCATAGGTCCAAGGACATTGAAACTTGCCCGCATTTTCCGGACTTGATCATAAGGTGCTATGGTCGATGTCAGCTCGGCAGCATTCAATCGGCACTCATTATCACCTTTTGGCCAGTACACTTCGACACCTAAGCTTGCCAGTAGCTGGCTCAAGAAACGCGTATCCGCCAGATTCGGCATATTGGTGAGTGTCAGCGGTTCGCGCGTCAGTAGACATGCCGCCATCAGCTTGAGCGCTGAGTTTTTCGCACCGGAAATCGGGATTGAGCCATTCAGCTTGCGCCCGCCTGTAATTATCAAACTGTCCATGCTTCGCTCTATACCGACGCGAACGGCGAACGGAAGGCGCAAATGCGGCAGCATCGTAACCAGGCTAGAATAGTCTTTGACAAATTATCGAATATCGATATATCCGAGTTTATGACCTTGAGACGAAATGACTTTGAACCGGGAGACGTCGTTGCGATTCCCTTCGGTATTGGCCTCTCACACTATGGCATTGTCACAAGTTCCGGAACCGTGATCTCTAACTCGCGCCGGCATGGCGGCGTTGTTGAGCAAAGCTTTTCGGACTTCTCGGATGGAAAACCAGTTCGGCTGTGTGAACGAACAGATGCCCTCAACGGGTCCATCGCGGTCTCACGCGCCCGGCGTGCAAAAGGCAAGCGCTACAGCTTAACGGAAGCAAATTGCGCCCATCTCTCTCGCTGGAGTCATCGTCAGAAACCAACCTCGGTTCAAATTGCGTCGGCAACGGTACGCACGCTCGCAGATATGGTCTTTGGGGCGAAACGCTAACCTGATTGCGATTACGATTTCGACTCTGGTTTCTGCGATTGCTTTTGCTTGCGAGACGCGGATTTCCGGCGCTTTAAATTGTCCCGCAAAGCTGCCTTCAACCGCGCATCTCGCTCCGGTGTTTTGGTATTGTCAGCCATGATTACAGTCCATGTCCAGAAACCATCTTTTCATCTGTCTTCGCTTACGCTAATTCCCGGCAACACAAAAGGCCGCGGTAGCTCAGTGGTAGAGCGCATCATTGGTAATGATGAGGTCGGGAGTTCAATTCTCCCTCGCGGCACCAGCTTAACCCTTTGATAGACAACCAATAATGGGTTTCTACTGCGTTGTCGCAATTAGGTGTGCGTAACGCAGATGTAACGCAAACTGAGAATTTTCTATCATAACCCAATATGAGCCAACTTGGTACGCGCCAAAATTTCATATATTT
>JBCBQS010000043.1:0-15173 GCA_039820085.1 Pseudomonadota bacterium | reverse complement strand
CCCCTGACGGGCAAGTGCCGCTGTCGCAATTTGTCGAACGCGTTCCTGCGCCGAAAGTCACAAAGATTGAGCGCCGCGATGGTAAGCGGATCATCCTCGTTCGCGCCAATGCGATCGTCCAGGGTGAAGGCGCTGCGAAAGTCGATGAACTCAGAGAGCTGATCGCTGCCGCAAACATCAATCCGGCGGTCGATATCAATTTCGAAGGCGCGGATGAAGACGCTGCAGAAGCTGAAGCGTTCTTCCAGACGGCCGCCATTGCCGCCCTCTTCCTGATGGGCATTATCCTGTTATGGGAGTTCAACAATTTCTATCACGTCGTGCTGACCCTTTCAGCTGTGGTGCTGTCCACAGCCGGTGTGTTGATCGGCATCCAGCTGGTGCTGCCCTACATCTCCGTCTTGATGGTCGGAACAGGGGTCGTCGCGCTCGCCGGGATTGTGGTGAACAATAATATTGTCTTGATCGATACGTTCCAACGCTTGCAGCGCGATGGCCGCTCAAGCGAAGAAGCTGCAATTGCGGCTGCGGCTCAGCGCATCCGACCAATCTTGCTGACAACTTTGACGACGGTTTGCGGACTGTTGCCAATGGTGTTCATGATGAATGTGAACTTCCGAGAAGGTGCGATCAGCTTTGGCGGCGTGACCGCTGAATGGTGGGTGCCGCTGGCAACCGCTGTTGTCTTCGGGCTTGGATTCTCAACCATGCTGACCTTGATCGTGACGCCAGTTTGGCTGGCCGCACCAGCAAAAATGGGCCGCTGGCGCAAGCGCCTCGTCGCCCGCTTAAGAGGACAGCAGCCTGAAATGGACGCACCCCCGCAACCCGATCTTGGCCTATTTGATCCAGACCGCGAAATCCGCCCCGCTGCGGAATAGAAGCGATACCGCTCATCCTCGCGCAAGGGGGGATCGTCTTCGGCTCGAAGGGCTGATTTGGGTCAGAAGCGGACAGTGCGGGAAGATGAGCGGACGCAGCAGTTTGCCCGAGGTCGAAACCGAAAGCAGAGCTACTTGTTGACTTGCGCTTGGTCGTAGATTGTCGGAACGATTAGGGGTGACGTAACGAGGAGCGGTATCGAGATGACGGTGGTCAAAGCAAACGGCATCGACGTCGAGGTAGAAGAGCATGGGCCACGTGATGCGCCCGCGATATTGCTCATCTGCGGCTGGTCGGTACAACTTACATTTTGGCCAAAGCCATTTATCAATAATCTCGTTTCTCGCGGTTATCGTGTCATCACATATGACAACCGCGATGTTGGGCTTTCTGAGAAAATCCGCTGGAGACCACCCACTTATCCCTTTGCCCCACACATAATGGCCTCCCGCTTGTTGAAGCGAAAAATCCTCGTTCCATACACATTGGAAGACATGGCATCCGACGCGACAGGGGTGCTCGATGCGCTTGAGATAGACGCCGCCCATATTCTCGGACTGTCTATGGGCGGGATGATCGCTCAAATCGTGGCGGGCAAGTATGGCGATCGGGTGAAATCGGCGACAATCCTCATGTCGTCGTCCAATCGGTTTGGCTTGCCAACGCCTCCGTTGGATCTCGCCATGAGCGTTTTGTTCGCACGCGGCAGTGGTTCTCGTGAGCGAAGAGCGGCACGATCACGACGGATCTGGAAGCGTATTCGCACGCAAGACGGCGGTTATGATGATGCGAACTTTAACGACAGCATTACCTCTTCCATTGACCGGGCATATTATCCAGCTGGGCGACGCCGTCAGGTCGAGGCAATTATGGCAACTGGGGATCTGCGTCGTTTTGCTCGACGAATCGCCGCGCCGACGCTCGTCATACATGGCAGCGCGGACGAACTCTCTCGCCCACACGGAGGTTTGGATATCGCCGCCAATATAGATGGCGCGCGCTTCGAGCTGATCGAGGGCATGGGACACGATTTACCGCCCAATCGAATTGGTTTGATAACCGATCTGATTTCTAACCACTTAGATCGTGCGGGCAGCGTCAAACGGCTGTCGCGCGCTTCAGCCTAACGATACGATTGCAGGCGCGACGCAACGCTGCTCACATCGCATGACATGATGATGATGTCGTGATCGTTGCCATTGCGATCGCGGACATGGTCTTTCAACAGGGCTTCCTGCTCAAAACCCATTTCCTGAAATACACTTCGGGCTCCGGCTTGATCTAGGGTCATCTGAGCGATGATCTTATCGAGATCTAGGTCGACCGCTTGTAAAAATGTCTCTTGAATCATCGCTCTACCGAGCCCTTTGCCGCGTGCTGTCTCGCCGATAAGGACACGAATCTCGCCGACATGTGGGGACCAAGATTTTCGATCAAGCATAAGGGCCGACATTCCGACGATCGCTCCAGCGCGTTCGGCAAGAAGGGACAGACTTTCGCCATTCTCCACGGACTCCAGCCAAGCATCGACGACGGGGCGTTGAGAAATGTCCCGGCGCAGATAAAGCAGATCATGGGCGGGTAAGTCATTGGCGAATCCGTGGATTGCCGCTGCGTCGCCCATCTCAGGGATACGTAGCGCGATTGATCCATCGCCCGGCTGCACCGCCTTAGGATAGTTTGTATTTGTCATGCAGACCTCTCAGAAAGCCAATCATCCAGCGCTGGCCACAGGCGCCCAACTGCACTTGCCCCGCAGACGAGGCTGACATGCCCACCCTTCAAAACCAGATCGGTTTTGTCTTCCGATCCAACAAGATCAATCAGGGGCTTGCTTGCCGCAGGGAGGACAAGGGAATCATGCTGCGCCTGCGCATGAAAGAATGGCACAGTGATGTTCTTAAGGTTCGCCGATTTCCCGCCAACCCGAAGTGTGCCTTCATACAAACCGTTTTCCCACATAAGCTGTTTGACAGTGTCGCGGAAGTACTCGCCCGCCAGTGGTAGCATGTCGGTCGACCAGCGATCATACTTTCGATAATTCTCCACAAAGTCGCTGTCCCACATCTTGCGCCACAACCCGATTTGAGCAGCTGAGCGACCGGCGGGGTCTGTCATTTGAAAGCCTTGAAATACAAAGTTCGGTGGAATGTTACCAATCTGATCGACAAGACGATCAACATCAAAGTGTTTCTTGTCGGTGACTTTTGTGAACATGCCCATTTCGGTGAAGTCGACCGGCGTTGTGAAGACGACAAGATTACGAACACCTTCGCATTGGAAAGAAGCGGTGAAGATAGACGCCAAGACTCCGCCCATACAGTAACCGACGAGGCTAACCTCATCTTCGCCAGTCGTTCTCCTTACAATATCGAGGCATTCCGAGATGAACGTCTGCGAATAGTCCTCAAGGGTCAGCGATTTTTCTTCCGGCTGAGGCGGCTGCCAGTCCATCAGGAAAACGTCATATCCGGCCTTTAGCAAAAACTCGACAAAACTGACTCCCGGCATCATGTCGAGCGCATATGACCTGTTCGTAGTTGGCGTTACGATTAAAACCGGTGTGCGATAAACTTCATCGCTCATCGGATGATAGTGAAAGAGTTGAAGTGTCCCTCGACGATGGATGACGTCATGGCGCGTTTGCCCCACCGGTGGGTCAGGTGTCAGGAAATAGGAAGCGCCATTGATATTACGTTGGATCGTCCGATCCACCAAGGTCCGAATGCGGCCACCTATATCCTGGCTCTTCCTCTTCGCGTTGCTCTTGCGCGCCGCTTCAGCCACGACAGTCTCCTTTGAGTATTGGGTGTAGCGTTTACCCTTTGGGTTTTTGCGTCGTGGATTTCGGTTTCTTTGTTCTCGCCGGACCTTTGCGGATCGGCGTAGATTTATCGTCGACCAGCTTGTGGAGCATCGTCTCGACAGAAACCAGCCGTTCTTCAATCCGGCTACACTGCTCGGCCAAGCGCACAATATCATCCTGGCTGGGCATATTGTAGAAATGAAGGTTCTTCGCCATCCGGTTCGAGAACCCCTTCTGAACTGCGGCGCGCGTCGTCACTGCCGTGTTCATGACTTTTCCGAAGTTTTCAGAGCCGAAAACCGCCTTGCCGAGAACATTCACTCGTTCCTCTAACGCGGCAACCGTCGCCCCAATCGGGTCGGCATTCTTCTTACTCGACATTAATTCGCTCCCGCACCGGCAACCACATGCTTAAATACAGCACCGGCTGCACAGCGTCTACACGCCGAGGGTTGTATTGACCGCGGCTCACAAACGTAAAAACAGCTATCCATTGCAGTCACTTTGCAAGACTTATGCGAATGCGGGAAACGATGGAGAAACTCACGTGAACACAGCTTTTAAAGTCTAGATAGACACAATCCGCAGACGTCCGCTTTGACGGCCAGAGCAGTCACCTGGTTTGGATTGGAAGCAGATCAGACTCAATGGAAATCCCGGCTATAGAAGAGCTTCTTCGCCTGCTCGCGCGGGTGGCGGGCACCGGAGGCAATGCGGGCGCGGTGCGCCTCTTGGAGTTCGGCCGTAATCGCCTCAGCCACTTTGCGGCGCTTCTCGCTGCGCGGCCCAGTCCGCAGGTCAGGAACAGGCCGTTTCGCTTCGTCAGCATTGTCGCGACTCGGATCGATGCTGTCGCCCGCAAATTCTGGGTAGCCGAGCCCATCTAACAAATAAGAATAGTCGGCAATCTGCGTTGCGATGACATGCGTGACCGTCCCCTCGCGCTGCAGTTTCCCGCGCACATGCAAAAGCCGTCCCGCCATCACTTCCTTACGGCATTTCTCAAACATTTTCGGCCAGACCACGACATTTGAGACCGACGTATCATCTTCGAGCGTCAAGAAAATTACACCACTGGCTGTACCGGGACGCTGGCGGGTGATCACAAGTCCAGAGACAGCAATCCAGGCCCCATCCGGCGTTGTCCGGTGGCGCTCTGCCGGTTGGAATTTCGGCAAGTGCTCACGCAACAGATTGACTGGGTGATCACGCAATGTGAGCCGGGTCGCGACATAATCCTCAAACACGCTTTCATGTAGGCTGAGGCTGGGCAAGTTGGCGTCGACTTCCGGCAAGCCTTCTCCGGCTTGTTCAAACAATGGCAAAGGCCGGTCCGCGCCTAGGCCTTTCACCGCCCAGAGCGCATCCCGGCGTTCAAGGCCATAGACCGCAAACGCATCTGCGCCCGCCAATCGGGTCAGAGCCCCGCGGCCAATCCCGGCCCGGCGCCAGATCGTTTCAATCCCGCCATATCCTGCCCCGCGCGCCGCCGCGATCCAATGGCCATCTTCTTCGGCAAAGCCTTTGATCTGGCGAAAGCCGAGGCGCACTGCCAGACCGCCATTCGGTAAGGGCTCCAACACATTGTCCCAGAAGCTGTTCTCTACACAGATGGGCAACACAACGACGCCATGCTCTGTGGCGTCGCGGATCAGTTGTGCTGGCGCATAAAAGCCCATGGGCTGCGCGTTCAATATGCCGCAACAGAAAACCTCTGGATGATGGCATTTGATCCAAGACGAGGCATAGACGAGCAAGGCGAAACTCGCCGCATGGCTTTCCGGGAAACCGTAGCTGGAAAAGCCTTCGAGTTGCTTGAAACAATTCTCGGCGAATTCGAGCTCATAGCCACGCTCCAAACAGCCAGCGATGAACCGCTCTTTGAAATCTTCAACGGCACCTTGGCGGCGAAAGCCATTCAACGCCCGGCGCAAAGCATCGGCCTCAGTGGGCGTGAAGCCAGCGGCGACGATGGCGATTTGCATGGCCTGCTCCTGGAAAAGCGGCACGCCATAGGTCCGCTCCAAAACCTCTCGCAAGTCTTCAGACGGGTAGATAATCTGTTCCTCACCGCGGCGGCGGCGCAAATAGGGATGCACCATATTGCCCTGGATCGGGCCAGGCCGGATGATGGCGACTTCAGCGATGAGGTCCTGATAGGTCCGAGGACGCATGCGCGGTAGAAAGTTCATCTGCGCGCGCGACTCGACTTGGAAGACACCAACCGTGTCGGCTTCACACAACATGTCATAAACGACTGGGTCTTCTTGCGGCAGCGTTGCCAGCGTATAGGCCTCGCCTTTCCACATTTCCAAGAGATCAAAACACTTGCGCAGACAGGTCAGCATACCAAGCGCAAGGATATCGATTTTGAGCATACCCAGCGCCTCGATATCGTCCTTATCCCATTCCAAGACGGTGCGATCGGCCATGGCGGCGTTCTCAATTGGGCAGAGCTCATCGAGCCGCCCTTTGGTGATAACAAACCCGCCAACATGCTGAGAGAGATGGCGCGGGAATCCGACAATTTGTTTGGCGAGGTCGAGCGTCTGGCGTAGCCTTTGGTCTTCCAAATCAAGCCCGGCTGATTTGGCCCGCTCATCGCCAAGGTCAGACGAAGAGACCCCCCAGACCTGGCTCGACAAAGCCGAGACCACATCGACTGATAAGCCCATAGCTTGGCCGACCTGACGGATCGCACTGCGGGAGCGATAATGGATCACCGTCGAGCAGAGGCCTGCGCGATGACGGCCATACTTTTGATAGATGTGCTGGATAACTTCTTCGCGCCGCTCATGCTCAAAATCGACATCAATGTCTGGCGGTTCGTTGCGCGCCTCGGAAATGAAGCGTTCAAACACCATCGTAATCATGTCTGGCGAAGCTTCGGTGATACCGAGCGCATAACACACCACCGAATTGGCCGCAGACCCCCGCCCCTGACACAAGATCCCTTTTGAGCGCGCAAAGGTGACGACGTCATGCACGGTCAGGAAGTAGCGGGCATAATCGAGCTCTGCGATCAGGCGAAGTTCCTTCTCAATCATGCTTCGGGTTTTGAGTGGCACACCATCAGGATAGCGCCGAAGCAGCCCCTCCTCGGTCAGCTTTCGCAAGCGCTCATTCGGCTCCAGACCATCGCTGATCTCATCAGGATATTCATAGCGCAGCTCATCCAGCGAGAAGGGGCAGGCCGCCGCGATCCGAGACGTGTTTGCAATCGCGTCTGGATAGAGCTGAAACAGACGGCGCATTTCGAACTCAGATTTGATCCGGCGTTCAGCGTTTGGCAGGGCTAAGCGACCGAGTTGATCAATCGTCGTCTTCTCGCGAATACAGGACAAGACATCGGCGAGACGCAATCGAGCGGCGGTGTGCATGATGACATTGCCAAGCGCGACCGTTTCAATCCCAATGCGATCCGCCAAGGCTTGGCCTTGCGCAAATCGATCCGGGTCTTGGCCATCATATTCTGGGTACAGCCCGACAAAAACATGATCATCAAAACGAGCCTTTAGGGCCTGTAGGGCGCCCTCAAAGTCCGGTCCGGACAGACCGATCAAAATGCAATTGTCCGCATGCGCGAGCACATCCTCAATCGTGAGATCGCAGGCGCCTTTTACCGTCCGGCGCTTGCCCAATGTGAGCAACCGCGACAGTTGACCGAAGGCTTTACGATCGCGCGGATAGATCAGGATCTGGGTCCCATCTCGCAGCTTTAAACGCGTCGCCACCAAATAGCGCAGCCCAAGTTCCTTGGCGGCGCTGTGCCCACGAACAATGCCTGCAAACGTGTTTGTGTCAGCAATGGCAAGGCCGCCCAGATCAAGCTTGCGGGCGCGTGTGACCAATTCCTCGGCATGCGACGCGCCGGTGAGAAACGTGAAATTGCTGATCGCGAACAGTTCGACATAGCTCATGCGAACTCTCCCGCGACATACCAATCCTTGGCATCTTCCCCAGGATAGTTGAGCAACCAAAGCCGCCGCCCCTGATCGGTTTGCACCGTCCAATAGTCGCGCGTGCGGGGGTCTTCTTCGCGATACCAGCGCGGCGTGATCCGCTCCGGCCCATGCGCGCGATCGGTGGCAAAAGACAGCCGCCGCCATTTAAAATTGAGCGGCGGACGCCCGGGCGTTTCGACTTGAACGAATTCTGGCGGGCTGAAGAGACGGATCGGGCGCGGGCGTGGCGCGGGGTGCCAATGGGGGGTTACGCCTGCCGCTTCGACCTGAGCAAATTCTTGTTCGGGGACGTGATGGCCGCGTGGTTTGAAGACGCGCACATGATCAAATCCAATCCGATTGCCGAGCGTCTCGATCAGGATCAGGCGCTGATCTGCACGTTTGGCATCCTCTCCAAAACTGCCCTGTTTCAGACGGATCGGCTCAATCTGTTCGGCCACAAGGCGAAACCAATCGGCTCCATATTCGATTTCCAGCTTCGACAAGGGATGCGAGAATTGTCTCAGGATGGCGTCTGGATCTGAGCAAGGCCGCGCAAACCCAATCGTCAGGGGATGATCGCCAGTATCAACGCAGCGAACAATCAACTGAAACCGCCGTGCCCCACGCTGATCTTGATCGAGGCGCCCACAAATCTGTGTCGCGAGCCGGCGCAACACATTTTCCAGATCGTCTAAAAAGCCAATTGGCTCTGGCAGGGTCATCCGCGCGGCATAGGTCGGGTCTGCCACTTTCGGTGTTACCGGATCAGGCGTGACGCCTGTCGCAGTTTGCAAAGCCTGCGTGAGGTGCAATCCAAACCGGCGGGCGAGTTCCGCCGACTTTTGCGACTGGAGGTGACCAATCGTTGTCAGCCCTGCCCGGGCCAGCTCACTGACCATTTTATGTGGGACATTAAGCGCGGCGATCGGGAGCTCTGCCAGGGCCGCAATCATCTCACCGGCTGCGGCGAGCGAAACCTCATTTGGCCCAAATCGAGCCAAAGCCCGCGCGCCGCCTTTGGTGTCTGCAATACCGATTTGCGCCTGGATCTGAAGATCCCCTAAGCGAAGAAGCGCCTCCTGCCCCATCTGCGCTTCCCCCCCGAAAAGATGGGCGCAGCCGCTAATATCAAGCAACAGACCGTCTGGAGCATCGAGAGAGACCCTGGGCGAGAGTGTGTCTGCCCAGCGCCATAAAGCGCGCAGCAATAGATCTTCCCGCACCACATCGCTCGGCTCCGTTAGAAGATCCGGACAGATGGCGCGCGCATCCGCCAGAGCCTGGCCCGCCACAACACCTGCTTTCAGAGCAGCATCATTGGCATGCGTGACCCGCCAAGCATTTTTCTCTTCCGCAATGATCGCGAAAGGACCAGCCAGACGCGGGTCGCTTTGTCGGGTGAGACGATCAAGCGGGAGCTGCGGGAGCCATATGGAGAGTATCCTCGGCATTCTGCCCTCGTTGCTGTTCGCCTGCCCGTGTCACACGCCAAGCGCCGGTTTCCCCATTCTTGCCTTTGATGCAACGCCAGTCCCAAGCGGGGTGATCGGCATGGACTGGGCTGCAGTCCCATCGTGTTTGCGCCGCTGATGTTGCGACGCCGCCGCGTAGCAGGATCAAGCCTAGCCCTCCACCCTGTTCGGCCGCCAATTGTAACCGGCGACTTTCTTTCAGAGAGAGCTGATCCGGCATGTCTAGGATCACGCAGAATCCGCCTTCTGCACGCAAAGCTTGGTCGGCGGCCCAGAGTAACTCACCGCGCGACACGGCCTCGACCAAGACCATGTCCTGAATGTCGACATACGTTTGCAGCCCCGTCGGGCAGAGGCTGATCAAGTCACGATACAAAGCGATCCAAAGAATAGTCTGGCCCTGTTTTGCAGCCGCCATGACCGCGAATAGATCCGCTCCCGCCCCTATGACTTCATGGATGCGGCCTTTGCGCAAAGAAACGCCGGCCCCGACCGTCAGCGTCGGCTGCGGGGACGAGCGGGCCACTGCCCCTCGCAAAGAATGAAGATCTATTTGTCCCATATGTTCTGTTTTTGTTCTTTTTCTGGGAAGAGTCAATTAGAAATGGACGATCCGCCTGCGGCCAAATGGACAAACGCAAAAGGGATGGCACAAGGCCATCCCTTTCAGGGTCGCAGAACGCGACGCCTACCCAGCTGGTTCAAACCAAGACCTCATCAGTCTCAGAGATTCTGGCCCCGGTTTGAGTGCCAATCGCAACAACCGTCGACGCACAGGACGTCAGCGCTAACCCCGCTCAGCGCCCTACCCTGGCTTTCATAGTTCGGTTCATCGTGGTTATTCTTTTTAAAATGGGGTGGCGGGAGCCCGGAGACCCCCGCCCTGGAAGTGACATTCACGCCTGCTTGCGACAGTCGTTTATGTCTTGACCGCACGGAACTTGGGAGAAGTGCGGCCAATTCGGTTCAATCACGTTTCGCATGACAGTGGCCCCTACGAAATTACTTCTATATCGCAACACTTGCGACAACGATGGTTTCAAAAACTCAGTCAAATGTCAGTGGTTTGGATACCGTTTATGCCTCGCCCAAAAGTGATTGTATAACATAACATTTAAGTCGACATTTGAGATGAGCAAGGGCAATGTGATGAGAATCTTGTCCTCCCAGGGTTGTCTTATGAATATACATCCAACGCGCGTTGATCAGGCGTCCACTTTAGCCGTCGACCTGCCCCTTAAGACGGTAAATCGTGCCGATCAGATAGCCACCGCGCTCCATCGGGCGACCGATGCTGCGATTTGGTCTCGCACCGTCCCAGCTGGGGTTCATGCATGGATAAACGAGCTTGCCGCTGAGATGCTGCCGGCACGGCGGAGTGTTCTGTCCCCAGATCAGGTCGCCGCCTGCATGCGCGATGCCTTCCAAGATGTCGGTGTTTTGTTGTCTCCCGCCCTGCGATGGATTGCCGAAGATGCACAGGCGCTCGCGTCACACGTCGCGCGTGCCGCCAACACGCCATTGGTTCGCATGCGCTTGGACCCGATCTCGAACAATGCCTGTCGGTTGATGCATGTCGATAACATCTTTGCGCGCCTGATTTGCACGTATCGGGGGCCGGGCACCGAGCTTGGACTGCAATCCGGCGACTCCCCTGCGATGGCTCAAGTGCCGACCGGTCTGCCGATCTATTTGAAGGGGAAGCAATGGCCAGGCGCAGATTTAGCCGGTCTGAACCACCGTTCGCCGCCCATCGAAGGAACAGGACTCACAAGATGGGTGCTGGTGCTTGAGGGCTGCCGCAAAGAAGACATCTATCCCATATACGATGAGGTCTATGAAGGTGCCACCGGCATCGGTTAGTCTGCGTCCGAATCGAATTTTCTTACGGCAATTATGAAGCTGCTCAAAACCCGCTCTTTTATCGCCGTGCTTGGCGTGATCGCTCTTGCCGCGTGTGGCGCTGACACGAGTGTCGGGCCGGCAGCTGGCGACGCGGAGATTCCGCCTCCACCGATCCCAGAGGGCGTTGAAACCGTAGACTTTAATGCCGAAGCTGATCTGCAACGAGCCGATACCCCGGGCGATAAAGACACCGCGCAAGCCGCGCCGCGTCAAACCATTTACTGGGGCGTCAAAGAAGGCGAAGCGCTCTCTCTGATGTGGGAAGATCTAATGCCGGAAGGTAGCGAAGAGGCGCTGTTACGTGAGTATGAGCAATTCTATGCGATGCTCGAAAAACGGTATGCGGCAAACACAACCACGCTTGCTGATGCGCGCGATCCTTATGCCTCTATTGCGGAAGGCTCAGAGCTTGATTTCATGCCGCAGCTTGGCACATTCGATACGGTCGATGACCTCAATGGCGAACATGTGCGCATTCCGGGGTATGTCGTGCCGTTCACATTCGACAGCTCACAAGAGTGGGATGAATTTCTATTTGTGCCCTATATGGGCGCCTGTATTCACACGCCGCCACCGCCGCCCAATCAGATTATTTTTGTTCGCTCAGCCCCAGCCACTGAGGTTAAGGACATTTGGGCCCCATACTGGTTGGAAGGCACGCTCTCGACGGAGAAAACTGAGAATGACCTCGGTGACACAGCCTATTCGATGAGCCTGATCAGCCTCGATCCTTATCCGATGCCATAGGAGGTCAGGGTCGGCGAGCGCTCTAAGCCCGCCAACCCTTCAGGCGTTACTAGAACGCTTTTTGCCAGCCTAAGGTGAGCGTGAGATCGGTTTCTAGTTGCGGCCCGTTCAGATCGCGATAGAGCGGCAAACCGATTTCTGCCGCGATCCGATGCCCTTTTTGCCATCCAGTTTGACCGGCCAGGTTCACGCCGAACAAAGCTTCAAGCGTTTCCCCACCATGATTGTCCGGATCAGCCGTTTGAACGGGCGCGCGGATCAGCGCATCATCGCCCTCGATCTGACCGGCGGTTCGCGCCTTCAATCGGCTAGAAATAGAGATCCATGGCTCGGGCTCATAGGCAAGCCAACCCGTTGCCTCAGCGACGTCACCGAGCGAATAGCCTTCATCATTCTCGTCCAGGCGAATGACTGCAGACGCCTGCGCGCCATAGCTCCACTTCCCTGTGCGCGTCCGCGCGGTCAGCGAGGGTTTGAGATCAAACGTCCCCGAGCCTAATTGCATAGGATACGGCAAACGCGGGCTCGGCGTTGTGTTCATAGGCGTCAGGATTTGATCGGTCTCTTCAATCGATCCCGTCGGCAAAGACAAGGCGAGCCCGATATTGATCTCACGATGCTCATAAGAGCCATCATCGAGGCCAATAATGGCACCGACAGTCGTATCCCCAAATCCCATCGTCTCGGTGGTGAACTCACCCAAACGCGTCGTCCCCATCGGCCCTTGATAGGTGATATGATCCATCTCATTCGATAGATACATGCCCATCGCCATGAGGGTGATACGATCAGTGAGACCATACATAGCGCCGAGCATGTGCATTTGCATGGGCATATCCGTTGGCACCACGCGCAAGGTCGGCGGCATCATCGGCGGATTGGCAAACGGGTTTGCGACCGTGGTTACGGTTTCGTCTGGCGAAATGCTATCGGTGCCGTCTCGGCTCCCCGACATGTCCATATACATATAGCGGTATGAGAACATCCACTCGCCCTGTTCGTGGCGGTGGTCGGCCATAACGCCAATCGGCGCATGGTCACTGGCATAAGTTACGTTGCCACCATCGCCTTCATGGGCCGAAACGGACAGCGGCACGAGCGCAAGCGCAGCACTTGCGAAAAGAGTATATTTCATAAAACAAATCTCAAAGCTGAGGACGCGTTTCTGCGTCCCGGATTTCAACAATTCAAGTCAAGCTTTGAGAGGTGATGGGGGTCCATGAGGCGGAGCTCCAGGCCAAAGAGGAGATCGCGGAAAGACAGCGAGCACTGTGTCGCTTGGAACAGGAGGGGCAAAGAAGAGACCAGCCTTGAGCACAACAGGAGATTGGGCCTCAAGCGCAAAGGCTGGCACGCAATCGCCGCATGCTGTGTGGTCTGTTTCTTGGGCGGGTTCGCTAGGAACATTGATGGTCATGACCCGGTTCATTCCCGAGCTACACATCATGATCTCTAAGGACTCACCGCTTGCGACGTGCACATGCGCTTGTGCGCCATTGGCAAAGTAACCAAGACCAGCAATCGCCAATAGCAGCGTGCGGATGATGACTAAAATGCGCATGATGCTCGGTTAATCTCGCCTCGTGCCGTCGTCCCTGTGACCGTTTGTCCTTAGACCACAATCATTCGTCGACCTCAACGAATAGCTCGAGAAACTTCGCTGGCAATGGCGCCATTTCAATTTGGGCTTTCGTCAATGTATCGATATCTTGGTGAAGACCGTCAGTGTTGCCGAGCGCAATCAAGGTCCAACCCTCATCGGGCGCCTTTAGAAAGATCCCAGCATACGCATCCGGCCACCACCCCGTATGCCAAACCAAGCGATGGCCCCGCCACGTTTGGACGAACCAGCCATAGGCATAAGGCGCAGGCTCACCGTCTGAATCTTGCGGCGGCGTCCACATCTTTTCACGTAGTGCGGGAGTTAGAATACGACCATCATCTAGCGCGTTCGAATACTCGGCGAGGTCGAGCACGCTCGCAATCACGCCAGAGCTCGCATTCAGCTCTGAATTGGGCAAGGGCGATGGCGCAATTCCGTCGGAGTCCGACGGCTCATGTTTAAAAGGCGGCGCAAGATGGGTCAGCGCATGTGCTCCATTTGGGTCGCGCCACCCCGCCGCCGCTCGGTCGAGTCCTGCTGGCTCGAAAACATAGTCGCGCATCCAGTCTCTCCAGATACGATCGGTGTGTTCTTCCACCCAGTTCGACAGCCGACCGAACACCACGGGATTATAAAAGAATGACGTCCCAGGCGCGCCTTGCACGCGGTTTTGCAAGACTTGGCGCAAGCTGATCGGACGATCACAAAGCGGCGCCTCAATGACGCGGCCGTCATCCATCACGCCGCCGCCGAAAATGATCCCTGACGTGGTCAACCACTCACACCGCTCGTCCCAATCGCTCAAACGGGTGAAATCCGCATCCAAATCGATGTGACCATCCGCTTCCATCGCCAGAAGCGTTGCTGCTGTGAAAGTTTTGCTGATCGACGCCACCAGATAAGACGTTTCCGGCGTGGTTGGCTCTTCGGCATCGTGGTCTTGCCAACCGATCGACTCGAGCATGACGACCTCACCATCTTTGAGCACTGCCACGGAGAAGCTGAGGATCTTATTCTCCCTTCGGTAGGT
This sequence comes from Pseudomonadota bacterium, assembly GCA_039820085.1. Lineage (GTDB taxonomy): Bacteria > Pseudomonadota > Alphaproteobacteria > Caulobacterales > Hyphomonadaceae > Henriciella. The sequence goes on along the minus strand of JBCBQS010000043.1, from coordinate 781 downwards.
TTGCAGATAGGCTCGAAACTCGGCGATTTCGGGAGCCCAATCGGCAGTGTCCGCGATCGCCGCATCTGGCTCAGTTTGAGCCACCGCATCAGTCGCTAGCGGGGTGTTCGCACACCCGGCGAGCGCCAAAATGCAGGCAATAGTCGTCATTAGGTTTGATTGATCAAACACGTCAAAGTCTCCAATTTTACGTTTAATAACCGCGTCTTACCGCATACGATAACTCGCAAAGAAGCACCCAACCGCGCCGAGCAGGAAAGCGAAGGCTGGAATCATGAACCATCTCAGAGGCGAAGACACCATCTCTGTCCTGGCGCCAAAGAACCGCCACTGAATAACCCCATCCGGTACTGACTCAGTGTAAACAACATCGCGATAGTCATCGCGAAGAATAAAGCGTTCTTCGCGGACAGTCGGTTCACTCTCTGGCGTCTCAGAAACGCCGTATGACCGGTATTGATATTGCGTCCGTTCGGAGTCTGCGGCGAGGCTTGCTGCACCAAGACACGCACCTCCGAGTATCAGCGCAGCAAGACCAGCATAGAGCCAACGTTGCGTTTGCTGGCGCTGGTCTTTTTGTCCCTGCAGAATAACCGAGCGCACCTGAGTGATGTCTCTCAATCGATCGAGTTCAGCCGGAAAGAGCGTGTCGTGCAGATCGGAAATCTCAATGCCATAAGCGGCGACCAAAGACGAAAAAACGTCCTCGGATGGATAGGATTTTCCAGCTTCCAGTTTCGAGAGATAGGACTGCTCGATCCCGATTTCTCGCGCCGCGTCG
>JBCBQS010000042.1:0-15288 GCA_039820085.1 Pseudomonadota bacterium | reverse complement strand
GCCCCTTGAGCAAGACTGCGGCAGCGGTGTCCTCGCTGATCCCGTCGGGCAATTTCACCATCGAAGCTGCCGCGCCGGTATAGTGGGTCGCATAGGTCCCGCCGCCGAGATATGCGACCCGGTCGCCAACGTTCAGCGTGGTCACACGTTCGCCAACCGCTTCGACGGTTCCAGCGCCTTCGGACCCCGGCACAAAAGGTAATTTGACCGGATAGAGCCCGGTGCGATGGTAGGTGTCTATAAAGTTGAGACCCGACGCGGTTTGGCGGACCAAGACTTCTCCAGCGTTCGGCATGCGCGGTGCGCGCTCAACCTTGTTAAGGACTTCAACGCCGCCTGTTTCGGTCATTTCAATCACGTACGGGTTGGTCATGGCGCATCCTCTCAGAATCATTGTTATCTTGTTCGATGACACACATAGACCTGATCTGCGGCGTAGACGAGGCTGGACGTGGCCCTTGGGCGGGGCCTGTGACGGCGGCGGCTGTCATCCTTCATCCCGAACGCCCAATCTCGGGCCTCACAGATTCAAAAAAGATCAGCGAAAAGAAGCGGTTCGCGCTGGAACCAGAGATCAAAGACAAAGCGGCCTATTGGTGTGTGGCGCACGCCGAGGCCGACGAAATTGATACGCTGAACATCCGCGAGGCGACCTTTCTCGCCATGCGCCGCGCGATTGACGGATTGGACATTCAACCGACCCGTATTTTGATCGATGGCAATGCCCTGCCCGCATCGCTTCCAGCTCCGGCAGAAGCGATCATCAAAGGCGATTTGAAAGAGCCTGCGATTTCGGCGGCATCGATCCTCGCAAAGACCGAACGCGATCGGCTTATGCTTGCTTATTGTGATCAGTATCCAGGCTATGGATTTGCCGGTCACAAAGGCTACGGCACGGCGGCCCATGCGGAGGCGCTGCAACGCTTTGGTGCCTGCCCGATCCATCGCAAGAGCTTTGCCCCGGTGCGCAAGGCGATGGTTAGCGAAACCTTAACCAATTGAGCGTTTTTGTTAACGTTTACTGGTTGGAGACATGCAATGATCCCTTACGGCTGGCACGTTTGGCGCGGTGAAACGAACCGCCGCTATCGATTTAAGATCACCAAAACGATCGAAGCGCTGCCGGATTCAGGTGGGATTTATGTCATGGTTCGCCGAACCGCCTTCTTCTTCCTGAAGCCCATCTATATCGGCAAAGCCTCCAATTTGCAGGGGCGCTCTGATGGCCACGAACGCTGGGAAGAGGCCCGGAAAAAGGGCGCGTCCGAGCGCCATTATTTATGCATTCGATCCGAAGATAAGCGTCAAAAGATCGAAGAAGACCTGATCCGTCGCTATAAGCCAAAGCTCAATAATATGCTCAAACCGCGCGACGCGGAGGATGCGCCCAACCATGAGGATCTTGCAAAAGGTTGGATGAGCGCGACGGAATATTGGGGCCTAAATAAAGACAAGCCTCGGTCAGCCGAAGTGACCTCTGTGAAAGATGCCAAAGAGGCAAAGTCCTCCAAACGTAAGCGCCCAAGCATGAGCGCCCGCGAATATTATGGCTCTCGAGGCAAAGCCGCTTAAGGCGGGCACAGCGCATCGCATGTCGCCTAGCAAGCAGACGCAGCGTTAGGTCACGCACAGGCAAACCTGCATTTTCGGTTGCGTTTGCGCATAAACTCCTAGAAACGGGCCCGATCGACCTTTCGCCGGACTATCAGGCTTCGACGGCGCGCCCTGAAGGCTTCGCCGACGCATCTTAGACTACTCCTGAAAAAGCATCGACGGATCGCCTGCAATTGTGCGTGCGATCAATTCTTATGGAGTTCTCTATGACCCCAGGTACTGTAAAATTTTTCAACGACCAAAAAGGTTTTGGTTTCATTCAACCCGACGATGGCGGCGCCGACATGTTTGTCCATGTCAGTGCACTTGAACGCAGCGGCATGCGTTCGCTGACCGAAGGTCAAAAAGTGACCTACACAACCGCGATCGACAAACGCAAAGGCAAAGAAGCGGTCGATATGATCGCTGAGGCCTAAACTCTATTATGGGCGCAAAGGCTTTTATGGCTTTTGCGCCTATGCCGGACCCCGGGCTCATGGCATAGACCTTCACATGCCCGACACCGCCGCATTCGCAACACTCCCGCCAATTTTCGCTGACGTTCCGAAAGGCGTGAGCTTTAAAAAACTGCGCAAGCGCCTCGCCCGCAATGCGCTGCGTGTGATCGATGAATATGGCTTGGTCGATCGCGCATCTGAGAAACGCCCCAAATGGCTGGTCTGTCTCTCTGGTGGCAAGGATAGTTACGGCCTGTTGAGCGTGCTGCTAGACCTGCAATGGCAAGGCGCGCTGCCCGTAGATTTGCTCGTCTGCAATCTCGATCAAGGCCAACCTGGTTTCCCGAAACACGTACTTCCGGACTGGCTCGACAAAATCGGCGTCGATTATCGCATTGAGACCGAAGACACATATTCGATTGTCACAGAGAAAATCTCTGCGGATCGGACATTCTGCGCGCTGTGTTCTCGTTTACGGCGTGGAATCTTGTACCGGATTGCCCGTGAAGAAGGCTGCGAGGCCATCGTTCTCGGCCATCACCGAGATGACGCGCTTGAGACCTTTATGATGAATTTTGTGCATGGCGGGCGCCTCGCTGCGATGCCCCCCAAATTGCTCAATGATGAAGGCGATGTGATGGTGCTGCGGCCCCTAATTACTTGCGCTGAAGCCGATTTAGAGAAGTTCTCCAAGGCCATGCAATTCCCTATCATCCCCTGCAACTTGTGCGGGTCGCAGGATGGGCTGCAACGCGTTGCCATGAAGCAAATGCTGGATGAATGGGAGCAGCGCAAACCCGGCGTTCGGCAAGTTATGGCGCACGCACTATCAACCGTGCGCCCAAGCCATTTGCACGATCAGCGTGTATTTGATTTTGCAGGTTTGATGCCCGGCGGCACGGGTGAAAGCGATGATGGCGTGCCGTTTTAGCGAGATCTGATCAAAAAAAGGGCCCGGCGCTCTAAGCAGCCAGGCCCTGAAAGGTTGGTTCCGTCTGGGGGAGGAAACGCCCAATCGGAGGAAGGATTGGGTCTGTGTCCGGAACCTCAACACCGCGTGTATATGGTTCCGCTCCATACAATTACAACCTGCATGTCTGCATTATCCTCATGCAAAAACGCATGCATTACGAAAAATACATACTCATTGACGCAGAGGTGAGGACCGGAAGGCCTCGACTTGCCCGGTCAAAAAGTCTCGGAATGCGCCAATCCGTTTCGATCGCTTCAGATCGCTGGGATAAATGAAATAGAGGTCAAAACTCGGCCCGGTATAGTCTTGCAACACGCGTGTGAGACGGGGGCCGCCGCTCACCATATAATCTGGCAGGTCCGCGATCCCGAGCCCGGCTTCTGCCGCCCGCAACATTGCCGAGACATTGTTTACGGTCAGCGCAGCCTTGCGCGGTCCAGCATCATCGCGCCCGACGCGCTCAGCAAAGCTCATCGCGGTGATCGGACTGTCGGTAATGCCATAAGCGATGATCCGGTGATTATCGAGATCCTGCGGCGTCCGCGGCATGCCGTGCGCTTTGACATAGTCCGGCGAAGCATAAAGATTGGTCGCGACTGTTGCGAGTTTGCGCTGAATGAGATCCGCCTTATCCGCGGCCCAGAGGCGGATCGCGCATTCCGCTTCCAGTTTCAGCAAATCATAGTTTTCGCCATCATCGAGGCGCAAATCGATCCGCATTTCTGGGTTCTGTTCGACGAAGGTTTTCAATCGCGGAACGAGCCAAGTCGACCCAAATGCCACCGGCGCAGTGACCGTCAACTCGCCTTGTGCCACGTCTTGTTGGTCGCGCAGCGCAGCACTCGCGCCTTGCGCCGCTGTGGCCATGTCGACAGTCGAGCGGTGGAGCGTGTGACCGGCATCGGTCAGCACGAGCCCGCGAGCATGGCGCTGGAATAAAGACACACCCAATTGCTCTTCCAAGGCCGCAATCTGTCTTGAGACAGCCGATTGCGAGATGCTCAAACGCTCACCTGCAGCTGTTAGGCTGCCCGCCTCAGCTGCTGCGTGGAAGGATTTCAATTTGTCCCAGTCCATACCGCCATCTCCTTCCATTTCGAGCGAATGGGCGCAAGTCCAAAGGCCATCTGGCGCTTGAAATTGGCATTAATCAGGCAAAACGATTACTGGCTGACCCATAATATGCGCGCAATCCATGCGATTTCTGCCGACTTATATGAAACCGAACGTTCCCGATTAGAAAATGATGTGAGCTCAATACGGTTTGCTGTTTGTCGTTTTAAGCGCGCCAGTATGAGTTTTCCGCATGTTAACTGCGCAAGGACCCGGTCGCCATTGCGCACTTCAGCGCTCGACGACACGATAATGCGATCGCCCGCCCGATAAATCGGCGTTCCTTCTGATCCCGTCAGCTCGATCGCAAAAAGCCGGTCATCTCCGACCGACCGAGAAAACCGGATCCGTTCCCAGTGCTGCAAAACAGGGCGACCTCCCTCAAAAGCGTCCGAGACGCTGGCTTGTTGAAGGTCCAAAATAGGAATTGAGTGCCGATAGCTGCCCATAACCAGAGCGGCAAACTCTCCCATATCGACCTGAACGGCCTCAAGCGCCCGTGCGATGCTTTCCGTCGATGGCCATCGATGACGTCCATCTTTCGCCACCCGTTTCGATTTGTTGAAGGCCGTCGCGTCCAATCCGGCGAGTTTGGCGAGACCCGAAATGGTGAGTCCGTTTTGTTCGGCCAAAAGATCCAATCCGCGCCAGATGTCACCATGCTGCATGACCAGACGCCCTCTATGGCTTGTTTGGCGGAAATCCCACTTAAATTCCTAATATAGGAATAATGTCTCATCAACTGAAGATTGTCCCGCTTGCAATTCAGCGCAAAACGCGGTCAAGACGCCGGGATGGTTATGTTGCAACGCACCCGGGTGTATAAGATCCTAAGCGCCGACGACTGGGCTGTCGCCAGCGAACTTGGATACAGTCAAACCGCGCTCGATGAAGGCGATGGCTATGTGCATCTTTCAACGCGCGACCAGATCGGCGAAACGCTCCGGCTGCATTATTCGGGCGCCGAAGACGTTCGACTGCTGGAATACGTGGTCGAGGAGATGAGCGGCCCCATTCGCTGGGAGGAGAGCCGCGGTGGACAACTCTTCCCACATCTCTATTCAACCTTGCGCATTGCTGCGGCAAAACGGGTGTGGACCTTATCCCTCGGGCCGGATGGAAGCCCGGAACTTCCACGTGATATCGACGCATGAGCCTGTCCGACCTCGCCCTGCCCTTTGTGAAAAAGCTTCCACCAGAAGCGGCGCACACCGCAACAATCAAAGGGCTAAAGGCAGGGATCGGACTGCCACGCATCGCGGCATCGACATGGCAGACCCCCGTCACGCTGCCAAAGTCCGGCTTGCGCTTACATAATCCGGTTGGCTTAGCTGCCGGGTTTGATAAAAATGCCGAGGTTCACCGCCCGATGGCACGCTTCGGCTTCGGGTTTCTCGAATGCGGAACGGTCACACCGCGCCCGCAACCCGGCAACCCGAAACCACGCGTTTTTCGCCTCACCGAAGATCACGGCGTGATCAATCGTCTCGGCTTCAACAATCATGGCCTCGACTATTTCACCCGGCGGCTTCGGCGGGTGCCGCCCGGCGCGGCGTGCCCGGTTGGGGCAAACGTTGGTGCCAATAAATCCAGCGAAGATTTCATCGCTGACTATGAAGCCGGGATCTCAGCAGTTTTCCCTGTCTGCAGCTATATCACGATCAATGTCTCGAGCCCTAACACGCCGGGCTTACGAGACTTACAAGGCAAGGGCGCGCTGCAAGAGCTGTTAGAGAGATGTAACACTGCGGTGCGCGCAGCGTCGGCAGAAGCCGGGGCAAAACCGGTATTTCTCAAGATTGCTCCAGACCTTTCCTCAAGCGGGATTGAAGACATTGTAACGACCGTTCGCAGCGAAGGATCCTGGCTATCCGGGCTCATCGTTTCGAACACAACGCTTGACCGCCCAGATGCGTTGAAAAGCGACCAAAAGACCGAAGCGGGCGGTCTTTCGGGGGCGCCACTCATGCGTAAATCAACGCAGGTTTTGACGGACATTGCCAGTGAGCTGCTCGGTGAATTTGATTTAATCGGCTGCGGCGGTGTCGGATCTGGCGCGGACGCCTATGCCAAAATCCGCGCCGGTGCCCATGCCGTGCAGCTTTATTCGGCCTTGATCTATCATGGCCCTGGCTTGGTCGCTCGGATCAATGCGGATCTCAAAGCGCGGTTGGCGGCAGATGGATTCAAGTCGATTGAGCAGGCTGTTGGGGCTGATCTGCCGTCTCGCTAAGTAGGCTTGGTAAGAACCAGCCATGCGCGATCACCCGCACGGTAAACATGCCGAGAAACGCAAGCCAAACACCTGTATTGCCGAACTGATCCCGTAGGACGAGGTCAAGCGGGATGTAAATCAGTGTGACAATCCCCGCCGCTATGCGCAGTGCGCGCCCGCGCGTGGCGCCAAGCAAGAAGCCATCTAACTGATATGCCAGAACGCCGATGATTGGCACAAGCGCGCAATATGGGAGAAAGGCGAGCGCCACGAAGCGCGCTTCTGCGTCACTAATGAAGCGTGAGATCACCCATCCCCCGCCAAACCAATAAGCAGCGCTGATCAGAAGCGCGAAGGCGAAGGCGAGCTCCGTCGTGATGCGCATGGCCCGGATCAAACGGCGGCGGTCTTTCGCCCCGTATGCTTCACCGATCTCTTTTTCGGCAACAAACGCGAACCCATCGAGGACAAAGGCCGACACTGTGATGAACTGTAAGAGGACCTCATTGCCAGCGACATATTCTGTCCCAAGCTGAGCGCCAGAACGCACGAACCAGGCAAAACAGAACAGCATGGCAAGTGTCCGAATGAGAATGTCCCTATTCGCATTCAGCAAGGCGCCCAATGCCGTGCGATCGAGCAACCCCTTCTCTCGCTTGAGGCTTGGCCAGATCAGCGCCAGTCCGAAGGCGAGCGCGACCCATTCTGCGATCGCGGTTCCGGCGCCAATGCCCATAGGCCCCCAGCCAAGCCCGGCGACAAACCAAATGTCGAGCGCGATGTTTACCCCATTCATGACGACTTGCATGGCCAGCAAAGCGCCGGTTCGACCGGTGCCTAAAAGCCAACCCGTGATCGCATATTGCGTCAGCAGAGCCGGGGCGCCCCACACCCGCGCCGCGAAATAGCCATCGGCAAGCTCGACCACATCCGGGTCTGCGCCAAATGGGGAAAAGACAATCACCCCCAACAGCGGCGAGGTGACAAAGATCAATAGGCCGAACCCGCCGCCGATCAGGAGACTTCGTTGCAGCGTCGCGCGCGCCTCAGCATGATCGTCGCGGCCAATGGCTTGCGCCACCAGGCCCGTTGTCGACATGCGCAAGAAGCCGAAGCCCCAATAGATGAAACTGAAGGCGACACTGGCAATGGCGACGGCGGCGAGGTCTGACTTGCTGCCATAAAGCCCCATCACGGCCGTATCGACGACCCCGGTGGCCGCAATCGCCGCTTGCGCCAGCATGACTGGCACAGCAAGGCGCACAATGCGCGAACGAGAGAGGGTGTGGGTCGACATCTCGCGCCGCTTAGCCCGATGCGACGCCGCTGTCAGCTCCTTCGGCTCAATTCAGCGGATTATGCAGCTTCTTGAACGATACGCGCAATATCATCGCCATACCGCCCGGCTTTCTTTTCGCCGACGCCCGAGATTTGCAATAGCTCGACCTGATCTAGCGGACGCTCCGCGGCGATGGTCGCGAGGGTCTTATCGTGGAAAATGACATAAGGCGGCACGCCTTTAGCTTTCGCAATCTCGACACGCCAATTGCGGAGCAAATCAAACAGTTCGCGATCTCGAATTGATAGCTCGGCAAAGGCCGGACTTGCGCTTTTCCGGCCACGCGTTTTTGCCCGTCGCGCCGCAGGATCAGCTTTCAAGACGACGTGTTGCTCGCCTTTAAAAATCGACTTTGCAACCGCGTGATCCGGCACGAAGATGAAGGGACGCATGACATCCCCACCCTCAGCCAAAATACCCGTAAACAGAAGTTCGTCGAAGACAGCGTTCCATCCGGCTTTGGGCAAATCAGCCCCGACACCATAGGTCGATTGGCGCGAGAGGTCTTCGTCAAATCCGTCTTTTGCCTGGCCGAGAAGATGAATGATCAATCGCCCGCGTCCAATTTTTTGCCCACACCGCAACACGGCAGACAACGCCATTTGTGCCCAACGGGTGGCATCGAAACCATCGCTTGCTTCGGCCACACAATTGTCGCACACGCCACATGGTTCGGCATCTGTTTCGCCAAAATACTGACGAACGGCTTGGCGGCGGCAGGCATTGCCATTCAAGAACGCAAACAATTGTCGCGTCTTCTTTACCTGCACGCGTTTCACCGCCTCCTGCGCCTCGCTCTCTTGGCTCCACATGAGGCTGCGGCGCAAATCGGCAGGTCCGAACAGGGCAACGCCTTCAGCCGGTTCGCCATCCCGGCCGGCACGGCCAACTTCCTGCCAATAGGCTTCCAGTGTTTTGGGCGGATCGGCATGAATGACAAAGCGGACATCTGGCTTATCAACGCCCATGCCGAAGGCCACAGTTGCACACATGACGAGGCCGTCTTCGAGCAGGAACCGTCTCTGCCGTTCGGCCCGGTCTTCGGGCTCGAGCCCCGCATGATAGGCGAGCGCCGCAATGCCCTGTCGCTCAAGCGCGTCTGCCAATTGCTCCGTGCCTTTTCGGGTCGCCGCGTAGACGATCCCGCTTTCGCCCTTATGGGCTCGGACAAGACCAATCAGACGATCGGTTTTGTTCCCGGCCTTTGGCTCAGCATTCAGCGTTAGGTTTGGCCGATCAAAGCTCGCGACGTGCAGGGCTGGATCGGTCAAATCCAATTGCTCAAGAATATCCGCGCGAGTTCGAGCATCGGCAGTTGCCGTTACGGCGAGCCTCGGGACATTGGGGAAGATCTCTTTCAGACGTCCGAGCGCGCGATAGTCGGGCCGGAAATCATGGCCCCACTGGCTGACACAGTGGGCTTCGTCGACGGCGATCAAAGACACGTTCAAGTCTCTGAGTGCGGATAATAGCCCACCGGATAAGCCTTCTGGTGACACATAAAGCATGTCCATCTCACCGGCATGTGCCGCGCGCAAAGCCCGTGTGCGATCCTCGAACGCCAGCGAAGAGTCGAGACGTTCGGCGCGGACGCCGAGCGCTTTTAGCGCATCGACTTGGTCCGCCATCAGCGCGATCAAGGGCGAAACGATTAGACCGACACCATCGCGAAGCATTGATGGGATCTGATAGCAGAGGGATTTGCCACCACCGGTTGGTAAAACGGCCAGCGCATCGCGGCCCGTCATGACGTCTGAAATCACGTCTGACTGAAGCCCTCGAAAATCCTCATAGCCGTAGACGCGTTGCAGCAAAGCCCGCGCAGCGTCGAGAGACAGGGGATCAGATGAGGTCATGGTCTAGGTGTTCTAGGAATCGCCGCTCAAAACAAGCTTCCTGTGGGCGTAAAAGTATATGATTTGCAAAATGACAGGACTTGGTTTCGCTCTCACCATCGGATGGTCAAGAGAGCTTACTTTACCTAACCAGAAATAAATCCTATGATTCGGCATGTATAGTTTTTCGACCAAAAGTGTTCTTCTGTTTTTTGTTTGTCTAATGTCGCTGAAGCTCTTGTCTTATGCAGACGATGCTGATGACACCGTCCCTCTTGATCAATGGAAAGACCGAGGCGATTTCATCGAACAAGCACTCTCAGGTATGAGATGTGATAAAGTCAAACCCGGGTTCCGTTTGTCGGGATATCAAATTCTTCCGCGGGTCCCGAAAGGCACAAGTCTCAATTGTCACTATCAAGGCCATGCGGCCGTGGTGACTATAATGGCCAGCTACCGTCCGCGCGCTAACTCGCCAGATAATCAAACAATATCACTTCCGGAAGATCAGTTGGATGCTTTTTTCCAAGAGGGGATTGGAGCGCTCAAACTTGTTTACTCTACAAATGATGTCTCCGCGCCGCCAATGACGAGCGAGGGAAGCTCAGTGGGTCAAAAAGGGGCCACGTTTGAACTCTTACCTATTGAGCTATCGTTCGATCCGTATCCGCATGGGACTTTGTGGGTCGACATGCATGGATATTGGCTTCTTTCTGTACGGGCAACTTACCCAAAGGAAGCCGGAACAGTGGTTGCAGACCTCGCCGAGGAACTACTGGAGCAAGCAAAAGCAAACACTCAAAATGGGATACTTGTGTCGGTTGTAGAATGAAATCAGCTAGAATCAGCCGTATCACCGCATCGCCTTGACCAAAAATGTGTGTCGGCGCGCAACCAAGCGGGCATCCTTGCTGTATCCACCGCCGAGAACACCCACCAGAGGGACCGAAGCCTCCAAACACGCTTGCACGACCATCGCATCGCGCGCCTTCAGTCCGTCATCGCTTAATTCAAGCAGCCCCAATCGATCATCCACGTGTGGATCGACGCCCGCATTGTAGAAGACAAGATCTGGCTGAGCCTGCGAGAGCGTTTCTGAAACGAGCTTGCGCGCAGCGCTTAGGTAACAGCCATCGCCGGTGCCTCTGCGCAGGCTGATATCGAGGTCGGATGGCGGTTTGGTCCGCGGCCAATTCTCTTTGCAATGCAGGCTCGCTGTGAACACGCGGGGCTCATCAGCGAAGATCAGCGCTGTCCCATCGCCGTGATGAACGTCGAGATCAATCACAGCGATCTTCTGCGCAAGCCCGCGATCAAGCAGTGAGAAGGCGGCAACAGCGACATCATTGAACACACAAAACCCGGCGCCGCCCTGATAATCTGCGTGATGACTGCCGCCCGCAAGATTGATCGCCCGACCCGCCTCAAGCGCGCGTTCAGCGGCCAGCATTGTGCCGCCAACAGACGCCCGCGTTCGCGCCGCAATCGCCGGCGTCATGTCAAACCCGACGCGGCGAGCGGCTTTGGCATCTAAAGAACTGGTGAGAACAGCCTGAACATAACCTGGATCATGCGCGCGCTCTAATGCGGTTTGGAGCGCATGGTCTGGGCGTTCAAACTGGTATCCGTCGGCTGCGAGCAATTCTGCGATCAAAGAGTATTTGCGCATCGGAAAGCGATGGTCATCGGTAACGCTGGCAGCGTCATAATCTGGGTGATGGATGAGAGGCAGCACGCCGGGTGATATGGAGCTATTCTTTTCCCGCACCAGAGCTGGCAAGCAGGAAATGGCCAAGCAATGCCGCCACCGGCTTATCACGCTGACTTTGCCAGGCCTCGGCTCTAACGCTCGCGACGCGTCGACCAAGTTTGACGACGGTGGCCCGGGCGAACAAGTCTTGCGCGTGGCCCTGCCGCAAATAGTCGACCGTGATGTTTATGGTGCGCGCTGGGCGTTCAACTTCCGTCACCAGGAAGAGCTGCGCCATCGCGGTCATTTCAAGGAAGGTCCCGATCGCCCCCCCATGCAGCGCTTTGATCGTGAAGTTACCGATCAGCTTATTCTGGAATGGCAGGACGCCAACCATATCGTCGCCTTTAATATCGCAGCGCATCCCAAGTGTTTTGACAATTGGCACTTGCTCGAGAAACCCTTCGAGCTGCTGGCCGCGGGTCAGGATCTCAGTCACATCTGATCTCCCTTTTTGTAATTGGTGCGCGGCTTGTTGATCGCGAACGCGCCTTGGGCTGCGGCGATCACCTTTTCTCGCGTCTCATGATACGCCCAGGCGCGACAGAATGCGACGGATTTGGTGACGTGATAGCACTCCGCTTCGGCGAGAATATCCCGTCCGCTTTCGGCTGGTCGCATATAATCGATGCGCAGATCGAGTGTCGCGACAAATCGAAACTCGTCGAGCGTCGCGCCGCATGCCGCCCCGCAGAGATTGTCGAGCAACGTTGTAATCACGCCGCCGTGGATCACTTGTGTTTCTGGATCGCCCACCAAATGCTCACGAAACGGTTGTACGCCCCAGACATGGCCTTTTTCGATGCGCGTCACTTCGAAGCCCATCTCATTCGCCCATGGCGTCACTTTCATCATATCAGCCATATTTTTCCGCATGAATTCAATGCGGGCATCGAGATCGTTCATCGGATTGGCCATTGCAGTCTCGTAAGTTGACGCCTCGTCGTAAATTGACGTTCACGTCAACGGCTATACCATCTCTTGAGTGCAATAAAACCGATAACCCCACGGGAGGATATGACATGGCATTTGATGCAGCAAAAGCGGGAAAGGCTTGCATCATCGGGGCGGGCTGCAGCGGCTTCACAATGGCCAAGCGTCTGAAAGATTATGGCATTGCCTATGATTGCTTTGAAACCTCAGACGATATTGGCGGAAACTGGTACTATAAAAACCCCAATGGCATGTCGTCATGCTATCAAAGCTTACACATCGACACCTCGAAATGGCGGCTCGCCTTTGAGGATTATCCTGTCCCTGAGGATTGGCCAGACTTCCCGCATCACAGCCAATTGCTGCAATACTTCCACGACTATGTCGATCATTTCGGATTGCGCGAAACAATTACGTTCAACACCTCAGTCGTGAATGCAAAACGCCGTGACGATGGCGATTGGGATGTCACGCTCTCAACCGGCGAGACCCGCACCTATCAGTGGCTGTTCGTGGGCAATGGCCATCATTGGGACCCACGCACCCCCGATGACTATCCGGGGCAAGACACATTCGCTGGCTACCAAATCCACAGCCACCATTATGAAGATCCGTTTGAACCATATGATTTTCGCGGCAAGCGGATCCTGGTGGTCGGTGCCGGCAACTCTGCGATGGATATTTCGTCAGAACTCTCGCAGCGCCCGATTGCGGAGAAGCTGATTATCTCGATGCGTCGCGGCGTCTGGGTGCTGCCGAAATATCTTGGCGGTCAGCCCGCCGACAAAGCCATCCTGCCGAGCTGGATGCCAATGAGCGTCGGTCGCGCCCTCGCCCGCTCGAAGATCAAGAAAGAGATTGGCAACCCGCAAGACTATGGCTTGCCAAAGCCAGATCATGAACCGCTCGACGCCCACCCATCTGTTTCGGGTGAGTTTCTGACCCGTGTCGGCTGCGGTGACATCACAGCGAAAGGCGCGATTGAACGATTTGAATCCAATGCGGTCGTCTTCACCGATGGCAGCCGGGAAGAGATTGATGCGATTGTTTGGGCAACAGGCTACAAAGTCTCGTTCCCATTCTTTGATACGCCGGACCTGACCCCCGACGAGAACCGGTTCCCGCTGTTTAAGCGCATGGTCAAACCCGGCTATGAAAACTTGTTTTTCTTGGCGCTCGCGCAGCCCTTGCCGACGCTGGTCAATTTTGCCGAGCAGCAGTCGAAGCTCGCAGCGGCCGCCGTCACGGGGGACTATGCGTTACCAGATCCTGCCGAAATGGATCGGGTCACGCAGGCAGATGAAAAAACCCATATGGGCCACTTCTATCAGGCCGCGCGCCATACAATGCAGGTCGATTTCAACACTTATGTAAGAGACCTTATGCAAGAAATTGAAAAGGGTCGAAAACGCGCCCGTGTGAGTGCCTAACCAAACTGGGGACGTGTCATGCGCAAACTGATCATTGGGGTCTGTGCCGCAAGCCTATTTGCCTGCGCGTCGCCGTCATCACGCGTGACCTATCCCGAAGGTCCGATCGGTTCAGGCACGGCAAACGGCGGGGCGCAACCAACCGTATCGGCCGAACAAGGTCCGTTTAAGCCTGACTATTACCTGTACGCGTGTACGCCATCTTTCTCCAACCGCCCCGAAACAGACGCGTCCGGCCGGGTTTTGAGCTATAATGCGCTTGTCGAGGTGAATGGCGTCATTCTCGCCGCCGCGCCGGTCAACAATGCGTGCATGACATCCGGGTTCGGACCGCGCTTTGGACGCATGCACAAGGGCATTGATTTGCAAGCGAAGCCCGCCGTGCCGGTTTACTCCGCTGGCCCAGGTCGCGTGCTCGAAGTCAGCCAACAATCTGGCTTTGGCTATCAAGTTCTGATCAGTCACGGCAATGGTGTTTACACGCGCTATGCGCACCTCGCCTACTTTGCTGAAGGGTTGCGCACGGGGCAAAAAATCGGATTTGGCCAACCGCTTGGCATGATGGGCCGGACCGGCAATGCCACCGCCATCCATGTCCATTATGAAATCCTGACAGGCAATTATAGCACGCCGCGCAAATCCTTCGGGCTGGAGGCGCGCAATCCGCTGGATTATCCACGCTGGGCCGGGCTCGATCGCGTCGGTTAGTTCTCCGAGCGTCTCTATTTTGCCCTCGAACGGGCGAGAGGCGGCAGTTTTAATTTACAGTTCATGTATCAGCTGAACAGGTTCCATGAAATATCATGGAGCCCCATATGCCGCGACACGCAATCAAAGCAATCTGCCTTGGGCTGTTTGCGCTCGCCTTACTCAGCATTGCCGCGCACCCGCAGCATTCAGAGGACGGAGTCGTCTACAGTCATTTTGAAGTTGTGAACAACTCGAATGTCGGTCTCAAGATTGAGATCTATAAAGACACCGATAAGTCATGCCTCATTCCGCAGCGCGAACTCGTCGTAAAGAAAAATAGCCGTGACACGATGCGCTGCAGAAACGGTGCGAGCCAAAAGCGCAATCGATGCAAAATCATTGTGAAGCCGGTCGGGAAAAAGCGGTTCATTTGCAAAAATCTTCGAAATGAATGCAACCGCGACGCCATTCGCATGCCGAATTCGAGCCGCATCACCATTGATACCAATGAGAGCAATAATAGCGGGTTTAGCTGCACGACCGCTCACAGAGTTACGCCGGGAAGCTAGCGCTCAGAAAGATCAATCGAATGACCTTCACAACAAAATGTATCGCCATTCTCTTCGTCCTTCAGCTGCCATTTTTCAATCTGAGCCACGCCCAATTCGAAGAGAAAGAACGTCCCTCCAAGTCCGCGAGTGAGTTTACCGTCGCGAATAATTCGGACTTCAAGGTCCGTATTCAAGTCTTCTTATCTGACGACCTAGTATGTAGCACACCAAAGTTTAGTCGCTCAGTCGCAGCAGGGGAAACCAAAACAATCTCCTGCCGAAATCCGGAAAATGCTTTCGAACGGTGCAAGATTCGCGTGAGAAAATCGAAAAATGGCAATGTGATTTGCAAAAATCGCCGCAACACGTGTAGCAAAAGCGCGATCAACATGCCCGATGACAGTGCGA
>JBCBQS010000041.1:0-15320 GCA_039820085.1 Pseudomonadota bacterium | reverse complement strand
GTCATCTATTGGGCGCCAATGAAAGCGCTGGGACCAGACACTGCATCACGCTTTCTAGGGTGGCTTCTCAAAACGCTCGCGCCTCTGTTTTCACAGAACAAAACCGTCAAACGAAACCTTGAACTGGCATTCCCAGATCTGTCTGATGAGGCACGCGATCAAATCGCGTCTGCATCGTGGCAGAACGTTGGCCGGACGGCTGGCGAACTCCCGCATCTTCCCAGCATCCACCCTTACAAAGGCGACCGCGTTGAGGTCGAAGGCGCGGAACATCTAGACGCGATCGAAGCCGCCGAAAAAGGCGCCGTGATCGCCACCGGGCATTTCGCCAATTGGGAAGTTATGGCCGCAGTCATCTGCAACCGACCCGTTGATTGTTTGATCACGTATCGCGCTCTTAACAATCCGCACATTGATAAGAAACTCAATAAGCTGAGGCATGATTATGGGATTGGCGTGCTCGCACCGAAAGGGATCGGAACGCGTGAAGTCATGCGGGCTCTAAGTGCTGGTCGTTCGGTCGCGCTAATGAATGATCAAAAATTCAATCAAGGGCTGGCCATCCCATTCTTTGGACATGACGCCATGACGGCTCCCGGGCCAAGTCGCCTCGCAATCAAGTATGACGTCCCGATTGTTTTCATCACGACACGACGAACGGGGCCGGCCCGGTTTAAAGTAAAAGTCTATCCGCCTTTTATGCCGGAACGGTCGGGAGATGATGAGGCGGATGTCAAAGCCTGCGTCAAACGCATTACCGGCTATATTGAAAACGAAGTCCGGGCCAATCCTGAGCAATGGTTCTGGCAGCATCGTCGCTGGCCGAAAGAGGCTTGGCGCGATGCCGGAGTGCTGTAGCCACTGTCAAATTGGTCCGCCCGCCCTACCATCTCATTTCTCAGACCAGGAGCCCGATATGCCGCCTCTTCTAGATATCATTGCGATCATTGCCCTTGGCTTTTGCGCCGCGCTGGGTCTGGGCTCATTGCTCATTCCAAACTGGGCTGCAGGTGTGGTGCGCCTCGTCGCAGATCCGGATGAGACTAAGCCTGGCGGATTTTCAGAGTTTCGCGCGACCTATGGCGGACTGCTCTTGATGATCCATTTGTGCGTGCTCGTGATCATGCTCCAGCCACAGCTCGACACGATCTATAAAATCTTCGCCCTCTTCCCAGTAGCGATGGGATGGATCGGAGCTGGGTTTGGCCGCACGCTGTCGCTTATTTTGGATAAAGAGCAAAATCGGAGCAATGGCCTCATTCCTGTTTGGATTCCCATGGAATTCGCTCTAGGGATTATGATCTTAGCGCCTGCCTTCGGATTGCAGGCATAATCGGAGAGATCAGATGACGGACCGTCGAGAGACGAACCGCAAAAAGAACCGCCCCCCGAAACGTACAGGTCGCCCAAAGCAGGCTGTTGAACGTGACTGGCAAGACGGCGAGCGGATCGCGAAATACCTCGCCCGAGCTGGCGTCGCGTCGCGCCGTGAAGCCGAAGCGATGATTGAGCGCGGCGAAGTTCGAATTGATGGTCGAAAACTCACAACGCCGGCTTTTAAAGTCACGGGCCGCGAGGACATCCGCGTCAATGGTAAGCGCGTTCAAGCGCATGAGCCGGTTCGCGTCTGGCGTTACCATAAACCTTCAGGTCTGATCACAACGACGTCTGATCCCGAAGGGCGGCGGACCATTTTCGACGAACTTCCCAAAGCGCTGCCGCGCACGATCACAATTGGCCGTCTCGATTTGACCACAGAGGGTATTTTGCTGCTTACCAATGATGGGGCTCTGGCCCGGGCGATGGAACTCCCGAAAACGGGATTTGTCCGCCATTACAGAGCTCGAGCGCATGGTGAAGTGACCCAAGAGCAACTTGATACGCTGCAAGGCGGTATCACGCTGGATGACGGCACGCGCTACACTTCGATCGAAGCGACATTAGAACGACAAACAGGCACGAACAATTGGATCGATGTAAAGCTGACCGAGGGCAAAAACCGCGAGGTTCGCAAAGCCATGGAGCATCTTGGTCTGCAGGTAAATCGATTGATCCGCACCCAATACGGCCCCTTTGAATTGGGCGACTTACGCCCCGGGGCTGTTGAGGAGATCTCGCCGGAAGCCCTACGAGAGCAACTCGGTGGCGTGCTTCCAAACTCCGTCTTACCGGCGGAAGATCCGCCCGCGCCCGAGCGCAGATCCCCTCCCCCAAGGTCACGGGTTCACAGACGCCGTCGCTAGGTTTACGTTAACGTAAAGCTGGATCAACCAGCGAGACACCAGACCGACACGGTCGTTGAGGAGACGTCATGGGATTCCAAAACGTTACGGAGACCTATCAAGAGGAAACACAATCAGGGCCGCCGTCGAATGCCCCGATTTATAACCTGACACCGCCAGTCGCTCTGAACGAGCCCGATGTCTTTTCCAGCAATGGCGGTTACACATTCGACGCGTTCGATGAAATGCGCAGCAAAGCCCCGATCATGTGGCATCCGGAAGAGCACGCACGCGGGTTTTGGGCGCTGACAAGCTATGATCTCGTCAAAACGGTAGAACTGGACCCGATCACATTTTCATCGCAGCGCGGTGGAATTTTAATGACCTACGGGCTCCCTGATTTTCCGCGTCATCCCCTCCTCCATTCATCGTCTCTCAATTCCTTGATCAATCTCGATCGTCCACACCATACACCACTTCGTATGGAGCATATGGCCTGGTTTCGGCCTGATTATGTTGCTGAATTGAAGAAGCGGGTCGATGCAAAGGTAAACGCACTCCTTGACGACATGCAAGCCAAGGGGCCGATTGTCGACATGGTCGAACTGTTCTCCGCAGAGCTACCACTCTTTACACTTTGCGAAATCCTCGGCGTCCCGGAAGCCGATCGTCCAAAGCTAGTGCATTGGATGCACTTTCTTGAGAACGCGCAATTCCAAGCGCAACAAGAAGGCCTGGGCAATCTTGAGCCAGAACAAATCATGGAGTTCATGAATGAGATTCAAGCCCTGTTCGAGTATGGCCGACATCAACTTATGGAGCGTCGCAAGAACCCTCAGCACGATCTCCTGACAGCGATTGCAAACGCGACGATCGATGGCGAGCCTCTGTCGGAAGAATTTTTAGATGGGTCTTGGCTGCTCATCGTGTTTGCGGGCAATGACACGACCCGCAATTCCCTCTCAGGAACGATGAAGCTTTTGACGCAACATATGGATCAGCGGGAAAAGCTGATATCGAACCCTGATCTCTACCCTAACTTTGTCAATGAAGCGATCCGCATGGTCAGCCCAGTTACCTATATGCGCCGGACCGTCACGAAAGACACAAATCTCGGCGGACAGGATCTGAGCGAAGGCGACAAAGTCGTGATGTATTACGCGGCAGCAAATCGCGATCCGTCAAAGTTTGAAAACCCAAATTCGTTCGATATCGAACGCTCAAATGCGAACGAGAATCTCGCCTTTGGAAATGGTCCGCATGTCTGCCTGGGTAAGCGGGTCGCAATCATGCAGCTTGAAACGGCCTATCAAAACATTCTACGCCGGTTCCCGAACATACGTTGGACGGGCAAAGGAGCTTTGGCACCGAGCAATTTTGTCCATGCCATTTCTCATCTGGAAGTTGATCTGGCCGTCTAAGCGCGCAGAAACTGTTCCATTCGCTCTGCGGTCATCGGCCGCCCCAGGGCAAAACCTTGCACATGGTCGAACCCAAGTTTGCGCAACTTGGCCATGATCGCTTTGTCTTCGACCCCTTCCGCAGTTGACGTCATGCCAAGCCGCCGAGCGATGAGAGTCAACGCTTCGAGAATGGTCTCTACACGTGGATTGTCGATTTGCTTGACCAAGGATGCATCCACTTTCAGGGCGTCTGCGGGCAGGTCTGCCAGCCATTGAAACGAGGAGTGCCCTGACCCAAAATCATCTAATACGATCCCTGCCCCGGCGGCGCGCAGCTCATTAATGCGCTGCAAGGTTTGAGCAGTGTCACGCAGGGCATCTTGCTCGGTCAATTCGAGCTTTATCGATTTCGGTGCCAGATCATGTCCAGACTGCAAGGCAGACACCAAATCGACAAGCTGCGCGTCAGTGAGATCTAAACTGGTAATGTTAACCTGCATGAAGAGCTGATCATTGTTGGCCGTCGCCCGGAAGCGTTTGAGCGCCTCTGCCGCTTGGATGAGCATGGACGAGGCTAATCCAGACGTATCGGTGATAGCGCCTAATTCACCTTCAACATCTCCCCATCGGGCGAGCGCTTCAAAGCCTTCGACGCGAAGACTGCGCAAACAGATGATTGGTTGAAAGACGGGAACCAATTCAACCTGCTCTTCTGTCGTGGAGGGCGAGGCCTCAACCGACGACAGGATGACCCCTCGAGACAGCGTATCGTCGACAGCGCCCCCCGCCAGATGGATCACGCCGCCTTCAGCTGTCACCAGCTCGATCGCGACATCTCCGCCCGATGTTTCCAGCCCGCTACGCAAGCGCTGGCGACTGAGACCGTCTAAGACATAGCTGAGGTCTTCTAGGGTCCAGTCCCCGGACAAGGATCGACCAAGATCAGGCGATGACAGAGACATCGTCAGTCTTTGCTTGCGTTTATCCCACAGCCATTCGCCTATCGCATCAGCCATATCGTTATGCGTCCGCAACTGACTTCGCGCGAACAAAGTCCTTCACGACAGCGAGATCTGCTGGAACCCGCTCAAACACTTCACTGCGTTCGTGCAAGCTTCTACACCGTGCGGGTAACGGGGCATCATCGCCGGTTGCCTCGCGCACGGTCTCTGGGAATTTTGCGGCGTGCGCGGTCGATAAGATCACAGTAGACACCTCGGTTTCTGCCAACCGACGTGCAGCTGCTGTGCCAACGGCTGTGTGCGGGCAAACAAGAGCGCCTGTTTCCGTCTTAAATATGCGCATCTCTTCAAGGGTATCGAGATTGCTGACAACGGCTGCGGACAGGCCGGTGCAACTTAGCGGCCCACGTACCGTCTCCGGCAACGTCGCGGCGCCTGATTGACGATATTGTTCATATGTTCGTCGAACCGTATCGCCGTCGCGACCAGAGACTTCGAAAAACAACCGTTCAAAGTTACTCGGCACCGAAATGTCCATCGCCGGACTTGGCGTTGCGACGGCAGGTTCTCTTTGCATGACGCCCTGCTCTAACAAGGTTGAGAGCGCTTTGTTTTCGTTCACCGCGCAGATTGTTTCGAACCCTGCAAGCAAGCCACATCGCGCCGCCACATATCCAGCCAGCGCATCCCCCATATTGCCGCTCGGGACAATGAATCGGATCGGGCGATCGGGGCCAATAGCCGCTTGTGTGGTGGCATAGTAAACCGATTGCGCTGCGATCCGTGCCCAATTGATGGAGTTGACGCCCGAGAGACCGACATTTGAGGCAAAGTCTTTGTCCGCGAACATGGCTTTCACGATGGCTTGGCAATCATCGAAGTCACCATCGACCGCAAGATTGTGAATGTTCGACGCACCCGTAGTCGTCATAAACAGCCTCTGGACTGGCGAGACTCGTTCGTGTGGATGAAGGATGTAAAGATCCACCTGGCTCGCGTTTGCAAACGCCGCAGCGGCCGCCCCGCCGGTATCCCCAGAGGTCGCACAAACGACGCTTAGCCGTTGATTGCGCTGTTTCAATACGAAGTCATACAGTTGGCCGATGAACTGCATGGCGACATCTTTAAATGCCAGAGTTGGACCGTGGTGTAGCTCCATGATGAACTGGTTCGGTCCAGACTGATTGATCGGCGCCACAGAGTGATGAGAAAAACTGGCATAGGCGCGTGCGCAAAGCTTTTCGATATCGACCGCACTGATTGTGTCTCCAGCAAACGCTTTCAAGACACGTGCAGCGACGGAGACATAAGACTCGTTAGGGGTGGCCGACGCAATGCTTGGCCAGGTCTCGGGCACAAATAGACCGCCATCTGGCGCAAGCCCGGACAGACAAGCTTCGACAAAATCGACCGGCTCTGATTGGCCGCGTGTCGACACATATTTCATGGCGTCATGCCTTCTTAAAACTTCAATCGGCCTTGCAGGCGGTGCAGCGCGACATAAACCCCAATCAGGCCCAAGGCCATCCCCCACCATGTCAAAGCATACCCAAAATGGCGCTCAGGCGGCAATGGATCAATCGGAGCGGCGAACGCATACGGATTAAGGGTCTGACGCGACTGGCTCAGATCCGCCGCATTGCGCACGGTCATAATCACAGGTTCGACAAAGCGTGGCGTCGCGTTCATTTCAAGGCGCTCCGCCATTTGATCGGGCTTGAACGTATACCATGTGTCTTCATCCACGCGGCCGCGCGATCCAAATGCGGATTGGCTTTCTCGCTTCACCGATAGTGTGCCGTCAATCGAAAGCGCTTCTGGAAAGTCGGCGACCCTGGCAGGCACAGCATTTGGTCCGCCGGTAGCCTCAATCATGATCAAGACGGGTTCATCCGAGCCGGAGACACGACCGGGGACATACCGTCGCCAAATCGGCTCGCTATCGGCAAAACCGTAGACTTGCTGAGCATTTCCAGGGTGAGACGTGTCGATTTCGATATTAATCTGCTCACTAGATTGGACCTGCTCGGTGACCGTGGGATTTTCAATCTTCTGCGCATATCGCCCATATTGCCAATTCCCAAGCATTATCAGGATAACCAGACTGATCAAACTCAGGACCGTGAGCAGTGGCATCGGCCGAAATGTCATTCGCCGTGCTTCCCGATTGACTCCCAGACGGCCTCTTCGGCGTGGTTCTTCCATTGCAAAGCGAACAGTAGGGACTTGAACGGGCGAAGCAGTAAAAGGCTCGTCAGCACGATCATCGGGGCCCACAGGATAAAGTGGACCCATGCCGGTGGATCGAACAAAATTTGGACGATCAAGACCGGCGGCGTGACCAAAATCCCAACAAGGAACATTACGAAGAAGGCAGGTCCGTCCCCAGAGTCTGCTTTACTGAAATCAGCACCACAATGGGAACAGGCAGACGCCAACCCGAGATAGGTCTCAAAAACGGGGCCTTTTCCGCATTCTGGGCAGCGACAGCGGAGGCCTGCCACAAACGGCGAGACCTGCTGGCTCATCTGGTTAGTGCCCGAGAATAAGGTGTGGCAGAACGTAAACGAACGCGAATAGGAATAACCAAACGACGTCTACGAAATGCCAATACCAAGCCGCAAACTCAAAACCGAGATGCTTCGCGGAGGTCATGTTATTCGCATAAAGGCGGAACAAACAGACGGCGAGGAAGATGGTTCCGATGACGACGTGTGCGCCATGGAAGCCCGTCGCCATGAAGAAGGCAGAGCCGTACAACGTTCCGTCGAAGGTAAACTGAGCCAGCGAATACTCATAGGCCTGCAGGCTGGTGAACACCAAGCCGAGCACAATTGTCAGCAGGAGCATGAACTTGGCATTGTCCATTTTATTATGCTGCAAAGCGTGGTGCGCGGCGGTCACGGTTGTCCCTGATAGCAACAGGATCAGCGTGTTGATCAGCGGCAAGTGGAACGGGTCGAACGTTGTGACACCGGTGGGGGGCCATTGCGCAAATGCATTCAAGCCTTCCCATACCGGGCTGGCCGCATCGAATGTTGCACCGACACGCGCGGGGTAAAAGATAGCGAGTTCAAAGAAGCTCCAAAACCATGCTGCGAAGAACATGATTTCCGAAACGATGAACAAGACCATTCCATATTTCAAACCAATCTCGACGACGGGTGTGTGATCGCCGGTGCGGCCCTCTTTGATGACTTCACGCCACCAACCAGCCATCGTCCAAATGACCATTAGGAAACCAGGCAGGAGCGTCCAAAGCTGTCCTTCCTCGATCCCGAACAAGCCTGTCATGTACGTCACACCGCCGACCGCGAGCACGAGAACGGCAAGTGAGCCAATCAATGGCCAAGGCGATGGATTGACGAGGTGATAATCGTGTTTGACGTCTTCAGCCATGGCGGGCAGTCCCTTAAGACAGTGTTGGTTCTGATTTAGGCGCTTTTAGCCTTCTCAACCTAGATTCTGCAACCATTCAGTTGAGCGATGCCGTTTTGGTCGCACCCGTGAATTCATCGGTATTGAAGAAGGTATAAGAAAGCGTAATCGTGCGAATGTCATGAGCGTTGCGCTCTTCTTCCATAGCCGGGTCGACAAAGAAGATGACCGGTAACTTTTTTGTCTCACCAGCTTTGATGATACGTTCCTCGAAACAGAAGCATTCTAGTTTACTAAAAAAACGTCCAGCTTTGTGAGGGGTAACGTTATAGCTGGCAATCACGCTCACGTCGGATGCAGATGTGTTGGTCACTTCGTAGAAAGCTAAACTATGGGCACCAAGCTGTACGGGCAGATTTGTTTGCGTCGCCCGAAACTTAAGCGGAGCATTGGCAACGTTTGCATCGAAGCGAACGGTTACTTCGCGCTCGCTGATCCGATCAGGCGCGGCTTGTGCGATTTGGGTTGTTCCGCCAAAGCCGGTAATCCGACAAAACGTGTCGTAAAGGGGCTTGGACGCGAATGCGAGACCCAGCATGAACAGCGCCCCCACAGCAGATGTCAACGCGATCCGGGCATTATTCATTGGACGGCTCCGCAGATTCGCTTTGATCGGCTTCCGCCTCAAGACGCGCTTGGATTCGCGCTTGCGCCTCACGATCCGCCTTTTCTTTCGCAGCCTCATCCATGTAGCCGGAGAAGTAGAGGCGATCGCCACCACTGAAATCGGTCTCTTGAATGCGGATCGCAGTTGTCAGGCCAACAATGACCACGAATGCGACCAGCGACCAAGCCAGCCAGACATTACGGCGCTTTTGCGCCTTGATCCGCAATTCTTCGGTTTCAGCTGTGACGGGCGCGCTTTCAGACATCAGACCCCTCCAACAGGTATGTAGAGTCCAAACCCGTGCTCAACGATGATCGCGGCGAAAACGCCAAACAAGTACAAAATCGAGAACCCAAACATGCTCATCGCGATCTTGCGTTCGTCTGCGCCCGCATCTGGCTCACCTGCATCACTGCGCCATACTTTGTGCGCGTGGTAAATAAAGCCCAAGGTAAGTGCTGCACAGGTGATTGCATAAACCCATCCGCTCAGCCCTGTGATGACGGGCAATGCCCCGACTGGCGCGAGCAGCAGCGTGTACAGGAAAATCTGCTCACGAGTCGTTTTCGCCCCATTGGTCACGGGCATCATTGGGACCCCGGCCTTTTTATACTCTTTGTGCGCAACAAGGCTCAGCGCCCAGAAATGCGGCGGCGTCCACACAAAGATGATGGCGAACAAGATCCATGCGTCCACGGGCGTCGTGCCGGTCACCGCCGCCCAACCAATGACCGGCGGAAACGCCCCCGCAGCACCGCCAATGACAATGTTTTGCGCTGTGCGGCGCTTCAGAACCATCGTGTAAAACCAGCCATAATAGGCGATTGAAACCGCAAGGAGCCCGGCGGCCAGAACGTTCGATGCAATCCACATCAACAAGACCGAAACCCCCGACATGATCAGACCGAGTGTTAGCGCCTCGTCTTTCGGGATCGCGCCTGCTGGAACTGGACGTGTCGATGTTCGCGTCATGACTGCGTCAATGTCTGCATCGTACCACATATTCAGCGCGCCAGCTGCGCCAGAACCCAACGCAACTGCGAGAATCGAAACAGTCGCCAGGACCGGATTGATGGATTGTCCACTGACACCAACCGCCGCAATCAA
Source organism: Pseudomonadota bacterium (assembly GCA_039820085.1). GTDB lineage: Bacteria > Pseudomonadota > Alphaproteobacteria > Caulobacterales > Hyphomonadaceae > Henriciella. The sequence continues at coordinate 5,581 of JBCBQS010000041.1, read as the reverse complement.
ACCTGCAAGCGCCGTAAAGACGACGAGCCCCATAATACGCGGCTTAAGCAAATCAAAATAGTCGCGCGCCGTTGCGAGGCGAGGCGCGGCTTGCGAGAGGGTCAATTCGGAAGACATTTAAGTGTTTCTTTCGGCGCTTTGGAAACGGCCCTTTGCGCTTACGTCACGCAAAGGGCCGCCCGACTTGGCTTTTTCGGGCTGGATTAGTGGCCAGCCTCATTTTTGACCACTGGCAGTTCATTGAACTGGTGGAATGGGGGTGGGCTCGGCAGCGTCCACTCAAGCGTGGTGGCACCCTCGCCCCAAGGATTGGCCTCGGCTTTGCGGCGACGCAGCATCGACTCGATCAGCACAACAAAGAAGATCGTGGTTGCGACCAATGACAATGCATAGCCCATAGACGACACATAATTCCAAAGCGAGAAGGCTTCTGGATAGTCGACGTAGCGACGTGGCATGCCGTTCAGACCAAGGAAATGCTGTGGGAAGAAGATCAGATTCGAGGCCACAAACATGATCCAGAAGTGCGCATATGCCAGCATCTTATTATATTTCACGCCGAACATCTTCTCGTACCAATAGTACCAGCCTGCAAACAGACCGAACACGGCGCCAAGTGACAGAACGTAGTGGAAGTGCGCGACGACGTAATAAGTATCGTGCAGGGCGTGGTCGATACCCGCATTGGCAAGAACAACGCCGGTCACACCGCCGACTGTGAAGAGGAAGATAAATCCGATCGCCCAGACCATCGGGACAGAGAAATCAATTGATCCGCCCCACATTGTTGCGATCCAAGAGAAGATCTTAATCCCTGTCGGAACCGCGATCACCATTGTCGCTGCCACGAAGTAGGCCTTCATGTCCGAGGGCATTCCGACGGTATACATGTGGTGAGCCCACACGATAAAGCCAATCGCGCCAATCGAAACCATCGCATAAGCCATTCCGAGATAGCCGAAGATTGGCTTTTTCGAGAACGTCGAAACGATATGCGAAACGATACCGAACGCGGGCAGGATCATAATATAAACTTCAGGGTGACCAAAGAACCAGAACAAGTGCTGGAACATGATCGGGTCGCCGCCGCCAGACGGGTCGAAGAATTGTGATCCAAAGTTTCGGTCGGTCAGAAGCATTGTCAGAGCGCCTGCAAGCACGGGCAGCGCGAGCAAGAGCAAAACGGCTGTGACGAGCATCGACCACGCAAATAGAGGCATCTTGTGCAGCGTCATGCCGGGTGCGCGCATGTTCAAAATGGTCACGATGAAGTTGATCGCTCCCAAGATGGACGCGATACCTGCCGTGTGCAGAGACAGGATCAGAAGGTCCATGGATGGCCCCGAGTGGCCTGCGGTGCTGGACAATGGAGGATAAAGCACCCAACCACCGCCAAAGCCATTCACGCCATTACCGCCTGGCACGAGGAAAGAGATCATCGCCAAAATAAACGCGACAACCGTCAGCCAGAACGAGATGTTATTCATCCGCGGGAACGCCATATCTGGCGCACCAATCATCAGCGGTACAAACCAGTTGCCGAAGCCACCAATCAAGGCTGGCATAACCATGAAGAAGATCATGATCAGGCCGTGATATGTGATCACGACGTTGTAGAAGCTTTTGGCTTGCTCAATCGCTTGTTGGCCCGTGGTGCCGTAGAGGACTTCCATCAAACCGGTGAGCGGGCCGATGCCTGGTTCTGCTAATTCCAAACGAATAAGCCCAGACAAAGAATACCCGACGATCCCCGCGATCAGCGCGAAGACCAGGTAAAGTGTCCCAATGTCTTTGTGGTTGGTGGAGAAAAACCACCGCACGAAAAAGCCTGGCTTGTGATCGTGGGCATCGTGGCCATGAGCAGCAACTTGATCCATCGGCATGATCTAATCCCTCTCTTACTCGACGGATGCGAGACGTGTGTCGTCGCCCATCGGGTCAATAACTTGTACTAATTCGGTCGCCGCATCGACGTCGCCGCTGCGCATAATTTCAAGCCAGCGATCATACTGGTCTTGCGGAACAACTCGCACCTCGATCGGCATAAAGGCGTGATTTTTACCGCACAGCTCTGAGCACTGACCGTAATAAACGCCGGTTTCTTCAACCAAGAACCACCCTTCGTTCAGTCGCCCTGGGATAGCATCTGTTTTGACCCCAAACGCTGGCACAGTCCACGAATGGATCACGCGGTCAGACGTTGTTTGATATCGAATGTAACGATTGACCGGGATCACCATTGGGTAATCGGTCGCAAGATAAAGTGGTTTTTCAGGTGTTGCTGGTGGATCCGTCGGTAGACCATAATGGATGCCATTCGACACGTACTGAATCGGATAGCCATCCACGTCCAATTCATCCATGTAATAATAGGTCCACGCCCAGTTCCCCATGCCTTCGGCTTTCACGGTAATCCAGCCTTCTTGGGCCGCATCGACGTAAATGTTTGGATCGTCGAGATCCCCGCTCTGGGCGATCATCTCGAGATCCGGTTCGTTTTCTTGATAGAACAGGTTTGAAAATGATGGCCCGGCGATCAAGACCAGGATGATGACAGGCACAGCGGTCCAAATGATCTCGATCGTCGTGTTATGACTGAATTTCCGGGGCTCTGGATTCGCGCGCTTATTATAGCGAATGCAAACCCAAACCAAGAGACCCAAAACAAAAATGGAAATCGGAACGATGAACCAAAGCAAGTAGTTATGGAAATCGTTGACGCGTTCCATAATTCGCGTCGCGGCCGGTTGGAATCCCAAGGCACCTGGGGTCGGTTGTCCGACGAGCTCTTGAGCGAAAGCTGACCCGGTCATCAGCAAACTCGAAATCCATGCAAAGACGTAACGCAAGTGTCACTCTCCATCTAATCTTGGCTGCAGCCATATATACGGGAAAGCCGCAGGTCCAGCTAGAACAACCAGCACTTATAAAATGTCGCAGTCGCTCGCTAAATCTTTCCCATTAGTGTATGGTTAAAGCACAACGTAAGGAGGCACGGCATGAGGCTAAAACTACTGTTCGCTGCAGCGGCGACCGCTTTGGTGGCGGAAACAGCGTCTGCGCAAGTCTTTATTATAGGCGAAGGGTTGGGTGGCGAGTGCTATCAAGTCACCAAACGCAAGGCGTCTAATTTCAGGATGGCAGAAGACACATGTACACGCGCCTTGCGTGAACAAGCGATGACTCGAAAGAATCGCGCCGCAACCTACGTGAACCGCGGCGTGCTCCGGATGCGGGTCGGTCGTTATGACGAATCACTCGCAGACTATCGCGAAGCGCTGAAACTTCAGCCGGAACTCGGCGAAGCCTATTTGAACATGGGCGCGGCCTACATCTACCAGAAAGACTTCTCTGCCGCGCTTTCGCCGCTTGATCGCGCGATCGAGCTTGTTTCGGACGACTTGTTCGCCGCGCACTATAATCGCGCAATTGCCCGTGAAAACACAGGAAACGTCTACGGCGCTTACACGGATTTCCAAACCTCGCTGGACCTCAAACCCGGTTGGGAACTGGCGGAGCGGCAGCTGACACGCTTTTCGGTCGAGGACGCGAGTTAGAAAAACGCGCGTCTTCGCAGACTAATGCTTGATCCGGGGCGGTTGGCGCTTCACATAACCGGTATGACTTATACTGATCTGCCGTTCGACGCCCAAAACGCCGCCGCCCTTCTTGCTGACGCTGCACACGGTGCCGACGATGGCGATATTTATGTTCAACGCTCTCGATCGGAGAGTTTTGTCTTCGACGATGGCCGCCTGAAATCTGCGACCTATGATTCGACTCAAGGGTTTGGGCTCCGCGTCGTGGCGGGCGAAGCGAGCGGTAACGCGCATTCAGGCGAACTCAGCGTCAGCGCGATCGAGCGCGCCGCAGAAACCGCGCGACAAGCTAAGCGCGGCTATACCGGTGCCCTCGACACAAGCCCCACTCCCACAAATCGGCGACTCTATCAGCCGATAGATCCAACCGAGGCCCCGGATTTTACAGTCAAAACGGGATTGCTGGCGGAGATTGAAGCCTGGGTGCGGGCGAAAGACCCGCGCGTGGTGCAAGTCTCTGTGTCTCTTTCGGGAAGCCATGAGCAAATCGATATTCTTCGGCCCGCAGGCGAAGTCTTCCACGATATCCGCCCGCTCGTCCGATTGAACATCTCGGTCACACTCGAACAAAACGGCCGCCGCGAATCAGCCTCAGCTGGCGCCGGTGGACGCGCAGCATATGTTGAGTGGATAGAACCGTCCCGCTGGCAAGGATTGGCAGAACGCGCGCTGAAGAAAGCCGACGTCAATCTTGAGTCGATCTCTGCGCCTGCTGGAGAGATGGAAGTTGTCCTCGGGCCTGGTTGGCCTGCTGTTTTGCTGCATGAGGCTGTGGGGCATGGGCTCGAAGGTGACTTCAATCGTAAAGGTACAAGCGTCTATTCAGGCCGCGTTGGCGAACAAGTCGCCTCAAAAGGTGTGACCGTCATTGACGATGGCACAATCGATGCGCGCCGTGGTTCGCTCTCGATCGATGATGAAGGCACACCCACAAACCGCACAGTATTAATCGAAGACGGGATCCTTAAGGGGTATATGCAGGACCGCCAGAACGCCCGTCTCATGGGCGTTGCGCCGACCGGCAATGGCCGCCGCGAATCTTATGACGCGACCATCATGCCGCGGATGACCAATACAGTGATGCTCGGTGGCAAAGACGACCCGCAAGAGATTGTCTCTTCGATCAAGAAAGGCATCTGGGCGGTCGATTTTGGTGGTGGTCAAGTCGACATCACGTCTGGAAATTTCGTGTTCCAGTGCACCGAAGCTTATTTGGTTGAGAATGGCAAAATCGTTGCCCCTGTGAAGAATGCGACGCTAATTGGTCACGGTCCGACTGCACTCAGCCAGGTCGAAATGATCGGCAATGACTTTGCCATGGATGACGGCGTCGGCACGTGCGGCAAGGCGGGTCAGTCGGTTCCGGTCGGCGTTGGCCAGCCGACGCTGAAGGTGGGTGGTTTGACCGTCGGTGGCGCGGGTTAAAACATTTGCGACTGATCGCATGAGAATAAAGGTTGAGCAGCGATCCAATTACTTTGGTTTTCGCTGGGAATCCCAAATGCAAATTGCAACGGATACACAGCGTTTCTCGAGTTTCCCGGACCCTCTACTCCGTCATTGTCTATAACTGTCAGCTTCGCTTCTTCGACAGAATCGCGGGCTGAATCGCAGAAGACTAAATCAGAGCATTCTACTGATAAAACTCTGATCTCAGTATAGTTTGAGAGCGCGAACCGAACATCACAACGCCCTGGGGCAATCACGCCTTCAGGAAATTCAGGTATTGGCGGTTCGATGACCTCTACGGAATTATGCGGATGAGCCGATACCGACCCGGCGTACAGGAGACTAGCTGCGATTGTCGCAACTAGCCGAATTTGATTTTTCCCCCACCGCGGCGCAAAAATCACGCTGGTTTCTCTCCCGCCGCCCGCAACTCATCATCGAGCGAGTCCACCGCGCCGACATCCGTACTCATCCAGCTTTTGATAATTGGCGAGATGAGCAACATCAAAACACCAATCCCCATCGCGACGTAG